>JAMOOR010000083.1 GCA_027065235.1 Thermotogaceae bacterium
AATGTTTCTGATTCCAGACATGGTTCAGCCCGAAGTTTACAAGAGGCTTGTGAGGGATAGACTTGAGGAAGGGGACATGCTGATGTTCGCTCACGGATTCAACATACACTACAACCAGATAATTCCACCAGAATTTGTCGATGTAACTATGGTAGCTCCGAAAAGTCCGGGACATTTGGTCAGGAGGATGTTTGTAGAAGGAAAGGGAGTTCCAGCGTTGTTGGCTGTTCATCAGAACTACACTGGAAGAGCTTTGGAGATTGCCTTGGCATATGCGAAAGCAATAGGATGCACGAGGGCTGGAGTTATCGAGACCACGTTTAAGGAAGAGACGGAAACCGATCTTTTCGGGGAGCAGGTCGATTTGTGTGGTGGTGTTACGGAGTTGATCAAAGCTACCTTCGAGACGATGGTTGAGGCTGGTTATCAGCCAGAAGTAGCATACTTCGAAGCTCTGCATGAACTGAAGCTGATAGTCGATCTGATATACGAAGGTGGGCTAATGAAGATGTGGAACGCTGTGAGTGAAACGGCTAAGTACGGTGGATTGACGAGAGGAAGGAGGATAATTAACGAGAGTGTTAGAGAGGAGATGAGAAAAATCTTGAAAGAGATTCAGACTGGCGAGTTTGCGAGGGAGTGGATTCTTGAGAATAAAGCTGGAAGACCAGTTTACAACAGGCTTTTGGAGATGGAAAAGGAGCATCTGATCGAGAAAGTCGGAGCCAAACTTAGAAAGATGATGCCTTGGCTTGAGTAGCGAAAGGATTTTAAACACCAATTTCCATTTAGCACTTAGCTCCGGTGGTGTAGCCCGGCCAATCATACGGGCCTTTCGAGCCCGTGACCCGGGTTCAAATCCCGGCCGGAGCACTTCATACTACCTACCTCAACAAATCGCTAAGTTGGTGAGAAGAATAGCTAAGCTTGAAGAAGAATATGAAGAAGTTGTTGAGGTCTTCGCTAAAGAACATTTAAAGGATATTCAAAATTCAGCCAATGTAGCATTGATAACAACAATTCTTTTCTTTTTTTCATAAAAAACAAGTGATAGCGTCTCTAACGTTTGGAAAATCTTTTTGTTTGCTCTTTGGTTGGAATTACTTTGATCTATATCGCGATTGCCCTATATCTTAGATTAATCATTTTTGGTT
This sequence comes from Thermotogaceae bacterium, assembly GCA_027065235.1. Lineage (GTDB taxonomy): Bacteria > Thermotogota > Thermotogae > Thermotogales > Thermotogaceae > JAGHBG01. The sequence goes on from JAMOOR010000083.1 coordinate 1,155, forward strand.
ATTTGATGAAGTGTTCGAGAATATTTAAAGTTTGGGATGAATCTACGGACTAATTCTATGCGTAACGTTTTCGTAGTTGCATCTCCACTTATCTACAGTTGTTGCAAATCTTAAGCATGAGTGAACAACTAATTAGAATGTTAAACGTTAAACTTTGTAAAAATATTAAACGATGAATTTTCGGACATCGTAACTGATGTCGATTTACATCCAGATAGACTTAAGATTACGCTTGTCGATAACTCGTGGATTGAGGTAAGGTATCCCATAAAGCATAAGTTCTTCTTTCATTGGCAGAAGGGTAACAAAATCTACCGAATCGACACTGCACCACATCACAAACACATACGCACATATCCGAGACACATTCACTTTGAAACGGACGACAACGTAATCGAAGATTTCATAACTAAAGCGGGAGATGAACCTGAGGACTATTTTAGAAACTTCATGAAATGGGTTAGAGAGCAGTTGATGAGGTAGTCTTTATTAACCTATCAGCCTAACTTCGTTTGATGTTGAGAGGTGAGGTAGAACCAATAATTTTAATGAACGAGTTGATCAAGCAGGAAAAAGAGCTTGAGAAGATTTTATCCAAGTATGGGGTAAAAGAGCCTGAGGAAATTGAAAGAAAAATTGAAAGAGGAGAAATTCCCCGAACATCCGAGTTACGAAGATTACCTATCCGCTTTAGCCTTCAAACAAAACATTGCGGAATTGAAGAAATCTATTGAAGAGTTTTTAAAAATAATTTAAGGTAAACTTGATCGTTGTGATTGTGATATGGTGGAGTATTTGAGAATACTTGTCTAAGAGATTATGGACATGTAAATGATCTAAGAACATAGAGAAAGTCGCTTAGTGACATAACTCTATGACCTTGCCATATTGGACAAACGAACTCAATTAAAGCTTTTGTCCAAAGGAAACTGTTAAAACATAAACTGTTCTTCTTTTTACCTATGAACGGGTTTTCTCCAGCAAGCAATAAGGGACGGTTGTTTTGATTTTTGTTGCAATATTTAGCAATGTCTTCTGCCCAGCACCCTTCTTTCTTTTTGTTTCTACCACAGGTAGCCCAACAGTTTGGATTTGTCCTATAACGATGATTACACTGTGTTATATAGCTCGGGTAATGAACATGATCTCGGCAGGTTGGATGATAGCAGTTCGGATTCCATCTGTTGCTTCCAACGTTGAAGTTGCAATTATTTTTTGGCTGATATAGATCACCTAACGGGTTATTACATGCATTCTTGATGTTTCTAATGTTTTGCACTTGGCTGTTGTAATTAAATCTGTTCCACAGATCGTAGAACGAGTTAGCACTTATGGACTCATCAACCTTCATGAGATAAAACAAAAAATTCTTTTGAAAGGGATTGTTTCTCTTATCCTTTGAAGTAACTCCCGCAATCCAAAGTTTTCCATTCTTAAAGGCTTTCTTCAACTCACTCGAACATCTCATACGGTGTTTGCAGTTAGTTAGTGTTATTATCCCTCCCTCAAAGTTCGGACCACAACCGTGTTGGTAAATCGTACAATTGACATCGACGCTCGTTGTTTGCACAACATAAACATAAACGGTATCATCCAAAGAAACGCCACAATCTCCTTTTTCTTCCATTTTCTTTTTCAAATCTTCAAGAGGTAAATTGTAGTTCCTTTTTAGTCTTTCATCGTCTTCCCAAGCTGATGGGTCTTGATAACTTTTAGGTGGTCGTTCGTGTGGTCTTCTCTTAGGTTTGCATTGACACATAACTCATCTTTGCACACAAATCTTTAAAGTTTTTCAAGGGAAGATAAATGGGGCCGCCGGAATTTGAATCCGGGTCTCCGCCCCCCCAAGACGGAAGGATAGCCAGGCTACCCCACGGCCCCTCAGAGGCATCATCGCCTAAAGGCATAATTCGTATCGTTTTTTAAAACTT
>JAMOOR010000084.1 GCA_027065235.1 Thermotogaceae bacterium
TTCACAATTTCAATGTGTATTTCAGGGGCAACGAAGATTATGAAGTTGTGGCTTTTACGGCCACGCAGATACCTGATATAGAAGGAAGGGTTTACCCAGCGGAGCTTGCTGGAAAACTCTACCCAAACGGAATTCCCATACTTCCTGAAGAGGATCTCCCAAGGATTATCAAAGAAAACAAGGTAGATGAAGTCATTCTTGCATATTCTGACCTTCCATTCAATTACGTGATGGAGAGGGCTTCCATAGCTTTGGCAGCTGGCGCAGATTTCAAGTTGATGGGACCAGAGAGCACGATGATAGAAGCTAAAAAGCCTGTTATAGCCGTTGGAGCTATTAGAACGGGTTGTGGAAAGAGTCAGACTACGAGAAGGGTTCTTGATATCCTAAGGTCCATGGGCAAGAAAGTAGTATCCATAAGACATCCAATGCCTTACGGCGATCTTGTTAAACAAAAAGTCCAGAGATTCGCAACTTATGAGGATCTTGACAAGCATGAATGCACGATTGAAGAAAGGGAGGAATATGAGCCCCACATCGATAGAAACTCAATAATATACGCTGGGGTCGATTATGGGGCTATACTCGAAGAAGTTTATAAAGATGATCCAGATGTGATATTGTGGGATGGTGGAAACAACGACTTTCCATTTTACAAGCCCGACCTTTTCATAGTTGTAGTTGATCCTCATAGGCCTGGCCACGAGGTTGCATATTACCCAGGAATGACAAACTTGCTCATGGCTGACGTTATCGTTATAAATAAAGAAGAGACAGCAAATATCGAAGGTATAGAGATAGTTAGAAAGAACATAGAAAAATGGAATCCAAATGCAATCGTTATAGATGCAGCCAGCCCAATATTTGTGGATGAACCGAACCTCATCAAGGGAAAGAGAGTCATAGTAGTAGAAGATGGTCCAACACTAACCCATGGTGAGATGAGATACGGAGCAGGTTACATAGCAGCTAAGAAATTCGGAGCGGCTGAGATAATCGATCCAAGACCATACGCGGTAGGTTCCATCATTGATACATACAAGAAATATCAGCACCTTGATGTGATATTACCGGCTATGGGATACGGAGAAAAGCAAATGAAGGAGCTTGAAGAAACCATCAACAGATCCGATGCAGATCTTGTAGTCATAGGAACACCTATTGATTTAAGAAGGGTAATTAACTTTAACAAGCCAGCGGTTAGAGTTAGATATGAACTTCAGGAGATAGGAAAGCCAGATCTTGAGGATGTTTTAAAAGACTTCTTTGAAAAGTTTGGAAAGTGATAAAATAGTTAGGGTTGGATAAAATTTGGGCGACCCTAAAGGGATCGCTTTTTTAGAAAACGGAGGTGGGTGGCATGAAAAAGGTGATATTCGTCGCATTTGTAGCAGTGATTTTGGCGCTGTTTTTCTCTTCATGTGGTGTTTCACCGGAGGAGGCTATGAAAAACATACAAAACCCAAATATTGAAATTAAAACCAAGCTAAAATTACCACTTGTTGCGACGAGTGTATCTATGGGTGATTTTATAGCAGCTTCCCTCAAAGATATTGCAGGTTCCGTCGGAGGAGATGTGGTTAGTAAAAACGGTGAAACCTATATCATCGTGAAAAAGGATACAACAATTCTCGATTTAGAGCAAGTTAACGACAAATTAGCAGATTTTAATGATTATCAAAATGTTGCGAATTTTTCTCAAGAAGTTAAGATTGACTTAAATTCAAACAGCGTGGATTTGCCGAGTCTTTCTACAAGTGAAGTTGATGTATCCTTTTATTTATTTGGAGTTCCAAGCGGTGATTACACCACAGATGCTACAAAAACGGATATCTCGCTTGGCATCACCAGTGATGATGTGGCATCTATAACCGTAAATGGTTCTATAAAATTTTCATTTGATGTTCCTGAACAATGGAATGATGTTAGCATAACATCCATAGATGCCACGATTACTGATGGTGAGGGGAATGTAGTTAATAGAGTTAAGAATGAACCTGTGAGTGATAACGAAGTTGAAATCGGCTTGGGTAGCGCGGATATACTGCCAGGGAACAATGGCAACATCACAATAGAATATTCCCTAACATTGCATAGTGGTAGTACTCATGCCGATGGCGACAATATTGGTATTACCATCACACCAAACCTTTCACTTGAAGCATTCAAAGATGCAAGCGTTACTTTCAGTCAGACGGTTGATTTACCTGATAATATCGAGACTCTTTCTTTCAAGAGTGGAAATATTATTCTTTCCTCTGAAGATTTAGAGTTTGATGGCGTTCAAGGAAGCTTTGGATCAAACTCCCTTTCAGTTAAAGACGGAAATGTCATTGTGGATTTAAGCGGAATATCTCTTCCAGCGGATATAAAGATTGAAAAAATAAGTGGTCATTTCAGTTCTGAAAGTAAAAGCTCTATAAGTATAAGTGGAGAATTTAGTGATGATGTTGTGGTTGATACCTTAGTAATGAAACTTGAAGAAGATCAAAAGCTTTCCTTTGATGGTTCTCAAACAATAGATCTTCCTGACGAGCCAAAGATCAAAAGCTTCTCTTTCAACGATGGTTATCTTAAATTTATTTACGACTCAAAGCTTCCCGTTGAAGCTAACCTTAAAGTTTGGTCTGATCAGATAAGAGATAGCGATGGAAATCCATTTAATTTGAATAAGACTATAGCCAGCGAAAAAGCATCTTCCGTGGATATATCTTTCAAAGGTATGAATGTTACCCCAAACGGCACTCAAATTGTTATATGGTATGAAGCTTCTCCTGTTGGATACGACGATTCTGGGAATGTTCCAAAATTGACGATAAATAATGTAGCACTTTCCAAGTTATCCAGCATATCCTTTGAAGCTACCGTAAGCTATGGTGATTTTTCGCTGGGCGAAGTAACCGTTTCTGATATCTCAGAAAACGCTACGAATAGTATAGATTTAGAGAGCGGCAGCGATTTCATAGAAGTTCTGGGTGGGTTGGATATGAACGGAACGCTAACACTCAATATGAATATGGACGGAACCGTCGATGCAACGCTGAATGCGTATAAGGATGATTATTGTGTTAATTCAAAG
>JAMOOR010000085.1 GCA_027065235.1 Thermotogaceae bacterium
AGTTTGGTTGAACCGACTTCGGTTGCCTATAACGCTGTCATAGAAAGAGGCGGCGGAATAAGACCCGGAGATTTCGTTGTGATAATGGGAGGAGGCCCTATAGGACTTGCAGCAGTTGCGATTTTGAAGCGCGCTGGTGGAGCAAAGGTGATCCTTTCAGAACCTTCAGAAGTTAGAAGAAACATAGGTAAAGAACTTGGTGCTGATTTTACAATAGATCCGACGAAAGAAAGTTTTGCGGATAAAGTTTTGGAGTACACAAATGGCTGGGGAGCGCAGCTTTATCTTGAAGCAACTGGTGTTCCTCATAAGATTTGGCCCGATCTTGAGGAAGTACTTTGGAACGCAAGGGGAATAAACGCTACAGTTGTAATAGTTGCAAGGGCAGATGTAAAAGTTCCAATCACTCCTGAGATCTATCAAGTAAAAAGGGCGAAAATAGTGGGATCTCAAGGGCATTCCGGTCACGGGACTTTCCCACGAGTGATAAACATGATGGCAGCGGGGCTTGATATGACAAAGATTATTTCAAAAACAGTATCTCTTGAAGAAATTCCAGAGTATATCAAGAGGCTCCAAACGGACAAGAGCTTGGTTAAGGTTACTTGGCTCAACGCCTAAAGATACCGTGAATTTGAAGAAGGGGGGCAAGAAAGTATGGGTAAATGGAAAATCCCACCAGATGGTGGAAGCATGGAGAAACCAAATGGAATATATTATCAAACAATGACCATGAAACAAATTAGAGAGAGGCTGGATAAATGTGACCTTATAATTATACCTGTTGGAAGCACGGAGAATCATGGAGATAACGCACCGATTGGTGAAGATACATTTTTAGTTACAAGGATGGCAGAACAAATAGCTTTGGCAACGGGTTGTACCGTTTCTGAACCGATTTGGTTTGGATATCATCCATATCACCATATTGGAATGCCAGGAACTGTTCCTGTAAAGGATGAAGCATTTATCGATTTGCTTGTAAGTGTGATGGCAGGCTTCTGGAATACAGGGTTTAGAAAGCAAATATTGCTGAACGGTCATGGTCAGGAGTTTGTTATACCTGTGGCTATACATAAATTCGCTAAGATTTTCCAAGTTCCAGCGGTTATTATCAATCTGAATTGGTATCATGCTATCCAAGATAAATTCAAGACGAAAGATGAAGGAGGGCCTTACGAAACTCCGTTCATTCACGCGGATGAGGTGGAAAGTTCATGGAGTTTAGCTCTATTCCCCGAATTCATGCATCAAGAATGGGCTGTCGATACTACTCCAAGGGGATACCTACCAGAAGGTCATATAGACAAAGCTGGAAACTTGCTTCACAGGCCTATAGCTTGGTACGGACATGTTGGAGGAGGTCCTATAGAAGTTAAGGCGTATCCAGAAGGAGTTGTTGGGAAAGCAACACTTGCAGACGCCGAAAAAGCAAAAGAAGGAGTAGAAGCGCTGTTAGACTATATGGAAAAGCTTGTAAATGACATAATGGATAGATTCCCGCCATGGAAGCTGCCACCGGCGGAAGAAATGTCATGTAGACCAAAAGAAGAATTAGAAGCGCTTTTGAAGAAGCCTTTTGAACCGGGATGGAGGCCGTTGTATGCCGCAGGAAACAACTGGCTATGATTTAACTTTTGTAGGTCATCTGTCAAAAGATATCAACATCTTTTCTTCAGGAAGAAAGGAAATAGCTCCGGGCGGAGGCGCCTACTACGGTGCCTTCGCTGCCAGAGCTTTAGGATGCAAGTGCGCCGTAGTAACGAAGGTAGCAGAGAAAGATAGAAGTTTGTTCCAAGAACTTGAAAAATTCGGTATACATGTGATATGGAACAGCTCGCATGTCACAACAAGCATAGAGAATGTCTACCCAAGTGCAAATCCCGATGAGAGAAAAAGTAGGATGATCTCAAAAGCGGAACCGTTCAAAATGGATGATTTAGAACTTAATTCAAGTCTCGTTCACATAACACCGCTATGGTATGGAGAATTTCCAGAAGAATTATTGTTGGAAATCAAAAAGATGCATGTTAGCGTGAGTGCTGATGCACAAGGATTTTTAAGAAATGTTAACGAAGCAGGTGAGATGTTCTATAAAGTCCCCTCAGACTTTGATAACACATTGAAACTTGTGGACATATTGAAGATTGATATAAAAGAAGGAAAAGTTCTAACTGGTTTAGAGGAGCCAGAGGAAATTTTAAAAACTATTGAAAGCATGGGACCATCTGAAATAGTATTGACGCAAAACAGTGGTGTTTTTATAAGGAGAAATGGAAGGAATTTCTTTGCTGAATTTGGAAGCTATGACATCAAAGGAAGGACAGGAAGAGGAGATACTTGTATAGCTGCTTACCTTTGCCTAAGAAATAAAGAAAATGATGATGAAAAGTTGGTTAAAACAGTTGCAGAGATAGTAACAAGGAAGCTTCAAAAGCCAGGACCTTATATGGGGTGATAAAGTTGAAAAATTCCATCGTCATTGGACTACCTGATGAAAACTTTGATGCGTTGACCTTTAAAGGAGATGTGTATGAAAACTTTAAACTGGCAAAGGATCTGGGATACGATGCTGTTGAAATAGCGATAAGGGATCCGAAAAGCTTTCCAGTCGGTATTCTTGAAAAAGCTATGAAAGAATTCGATATGGAAATTTCTGCTATAGGCACAGGAATGGCATATTTGACGGAAGGGTTATCTTTATCCCATAATGATAGAGAAATCAGAGAAAAAGCCATTGAAAGATTGAAGGAACATGTGAATATCGCTGCTTTAATAAACACCTTAGTGATTATCGGACTGATACGCGGCAAAGCAGAAGGGAGAAAAGATGCTATAGATCTTCTTAGAGATTCTATGAAAAAGGTTTGTGAATTTGCGGTATCCAAAAATGTTAATATCGTTATAGAACCATTGAACAGATACGAGTCAGATATTTTGAATACTGCAGAAGAAGCTATAAAATTTATAGAGGAAGTAAGGTGCGAAAACTTAGGACTATTACTTGACACATTCCACATGAACATAGAGGAGAAAGATCCTGTAGAAAGCATCATTAAATCGCAGAAG
>JAMOOR010000086.1 GCA_027065235.1 Thermotogaceae bacterium
ATTTGTCTCGTTGACATTTGCATTACCACTGAAATCTTTAATTAAGAGTAGATCGCTTAAAACTCCATCTTCAAAGTCGTCATAAACTACAACTACGAATACTTTGCTTAGGTCGTTGTATGTTGATTGTAATGCTGACGGATTGCCATAAGCGATGTTCAATTCGCTAATACCACTTGTGACATTAACCCAAATTACCGCTTGCTGATTGCTGTAATCCCAGCTTTCAATCCAGAAGTAAAGTTGATTTCCATTCTGATCAAAAACCCTGATATCATCACCGTCTGATTGAACAAGACTCCAGAAATTATCGTTCGTCCCTGAAGCTTCCAAACCTTCTGTTACATTATATAACTCCCACGTTGTTCCGTTAATCACTATTTTATATTGTGAATACTCTGTTGGAGTGGCTGTAATCTGGAAGCTCATGTATTCCTTCCAACTTCCTCCCCCGTGATTATCAAACGGATAACTCGCAAAACTAAACTCTACCGTCGCATTACTAACCGAACTCAAATAATCCAACCTAATCTGATTACTCGTGCCATATGCATTGACATATGTCTTATTGAAATGAGCTTGAACAGTCGCTCCTTCAACTATCCCAATCCCAAACAATAATATTAATATCATCGGTAAAAATAATTTGAACTTCATAAAGATCCCTCACAATCTATAAGTGTTAGGCTCCCTTCTAAGAGCACTCACAATAGCATACACAATCATCCCTATCAGCAGTATTAACGGGAATTTGACGTATGCAGTGTTTATGTAGCCAAGAACTTCCAATAATTGCTGATTATTAGATTGTGCAGCTATATTGTATAGAGCCTGATATGCAGGATCGAAAGCTACGTAAACTACCAGCATGATGAAAATCGTGGCTAACAGTGCTATGAATCCGCTTGCAAATCCTTTTTGATCTCTGAGCATTTTAGAGCAAATCTTCAAACAAATCTTCATCACTCTTTTTGCCACGAGCACGCTTACCACCTCTCTTTTTGCCAAGTAAAAGCTCCTCCGCCGATGGAATCGGATTAACCTTCTCAGAATAGCCCCAGAAGTCAAACCACAGATCAGATGCAAAATCTCCTCCTCTAGGCATTGGCATCGATGGCATCTCTGGAAATCTAACGGGAGCCTGTATAACGTCAAACGGTACAGAATAGGGTTCATAGTTGCTTTCTACAGGTTTATCAGCTACTAATTCCTCTTCAAGAACTTCTTCGGTCTTTAGTATGCCTATTCTTTCGTCTTCTTTCGGTGACTGCTCAATTTCAGTCCTAACTCTTAATCCAGTTTTAGTTCTCTCCTGAATCTTCTCCTTTACTTCCGTCTTACCTTTCTTAGTTACAACCGGAACATCTTCAATCAAGATCTCAGGCTCAATCTTGACAGTTTCATCAAGCTCTAATCCGACATTAATCTCAGGAATCGAAACAAGCTTTATTCCAGATAGAAAATCTGTTACACCTTCTGGAACTCCAACTCTTTTCTTCTCTAAAACCGGATATCTCCTTAAAACTGTGGTTTCCTTCTCTTTGACATCCAATAATAGTTCGTAGCCTCTACCTCTACCTTCTACAGCTTTAGTAGTTTCTTCAGAAGTTTTCTCAGCTCTTTTTCCTACCTCTTCAGCTTCCCTTAGTATTTCAGTGGTAGTCTCTTCGGTCTTCTTTGTAAGATCTTCAAACGGTTTAGATGGTTTCTTTGCCCGTCTGCTTTCAAGCTCTTCCATGTATCTTATATCAAATTCCGTAAGTCCTTCCTCTACTTCCTTGGCCCTGAATCTCTTTCGTTCAAGCAGTTTTCCGAAAGCTTCTCTCAACCCTGTAACTGGTATTATGCCTTGATCTACGGGTTCCTTTACTATAAGCTCAGCACTAGTTCTCCTTGTTAGCAGTCCGAAATCTCCTACAGTACTCAGAAGAACATCGTGATATGTTTTAGGAATGGTCACCTCAGTAGCATGGATTTCCTTACCATCTCCTACAATTACCAGCTTCTTACCAGAAGTAGTTATGTGCTCCCTATACTTTACAGGCTCTAGATCTGCTCCTGTAATCTCTACATCTATTCGACCCTCCGAAGGTTCAACCTCAACTTTAGCCGTTCCGGTTCCTGTTCTTGTGACTTCTCCAGTCGTTACCGTTTTACCTTCCTTCTTAGCTAAACGAGTTGTTTCGGATACGAACGTCATGAATTCTCCAGAAACAGGTTCAGGCTCTGGAACAGTCCACTTAAGAGCTTTGTACTTCTCTATGATAGGTTTCACAACTGTAGCTTTGACAGCTTTGCCCTCCGAACTTACACCTGCTACCTCCAGGACATCTATACCTCTAAGCTCAGAAACTTCAACTACTGGAGATATTCTTTCAACAGCTCTTACTCCTGCTGAGATCCCTCTTCCGGCAAAAGGTAATGCAATTAGCCCTGCAAGCTCAGTAGCAGTCTGTACTGGATATTCCTTAGCTTGTTCGTATATGTTCTGAGTTGCTTTATGGACGAGTATTGTTTCAGTCTTAGCCTTTGTTTCACCGTACAGTGCTGCACCAACCGTATGCAAAACAGCACCACCGAGCATTGGCAGAAATTCAACTATACCTCTACCAACGTTCTTTAGACCTTCAACAACTTGTTCTGTAGTAGATAGCTCTTTCTTAGTCTCAGTTAAGGGCTTTCCAAAAATGAACTCACTAGCCTGCTTACCCCATAGCTCCAATTGAGTTCCGGCTCCGTATAGAAGGGATCCCCAACCCTTTACATCTGTCGGAATGTATAGATCGCCAATGACCAGCACGTTACTTTTCTCTCCAGCTTGAGCCTTAGCAACCTCTCCTAAGTAGTAACCTTGCACCTCAGCTTCTCCTTCAGCTATTGCCTTGATATCTTCCTTAGATGCTAAGAACTGCTTTGCTCCCGGAGATATCGACTCATATTCTTCTTTTAGGAGATCTCTTTCCCTCAATTTGGTAACAACCTTATAAAGTGATGGAATCTCTACTTTTTTAACTACAACTTCAGCTTGCTTCTGCTCTGAGAGTGTAGATTTTGATCCACTACCGGCTGCTACTCTGGGCCCTGCATCACCACCTATAATACCTCCACTTGACGAACTAAGGTTACTGTGCGATGAATTAGATGCAGCAACACGTAAACCAGCATCTCCTCCAATCAAACCACTATCTGTTGAACCTGAACTTTTTTTAAGTTCGGCTTGTTGTATCTGTTTAGCAACTTGTCCAACTGGAGAAACATTGTTTAGCACATATCTTTTAGGTTCTGGTAGCGGTGGTGTCCAATATTCTGGAAGACTTTCTTTCGTTCTTATTCCTGCGAAAACCATTGCTGCACGTCTCTCTTTTTTGAGACGCATCCATTCCTCTTTAGCCTTTTGTTGCTCTTTGAAAACTTCATACCACTCCGGATCTTTCCAGTGTCCTTCCTGTTCCAGTTGTTTTCTTTTCTTTATCAATTCATTGTATCTCTTCCAAGCTTCAGCTTCTTTCTTATCGAGTTCTTCAATCCTCCTTGTCGTTGGGTAACCGTAGATGTATTTGTTTCCCTGTCGCACGTAAACATAATACATCTTGTTAGGATCGCTTGGTGGAGTGTAGTGAAACTGATTGTCGTAATAATACACCTCATCGGGCATCGTATCTACCATTCATACATCACCTCACTTAATCACAATTCCAGAGCTGGGAGCAGGATGCGGAGCTGGAGCAGGAGCAGGTGCTGGGGGTGGAATGGGAGCAAAGCTACCTTTTAGCATGGCTAGGCCCATTAAGACTAAGAACAGGAATATTCCTGCAGGTATTAGATACTTCATCCAGTTCAGCGGATTTCTGTAGTCTTCCATTATCTCAACAAATCGCTCATCGACTTCTGCAAGAATGCTGGATACTGGAATCTCCGAAGTCACAAAGTCGAGAATATCTTTGAATCTTACAACGTGAACAGCCGGAATCTCGGCAATAGCATTTATGAATGCATTATACTTGCTTTCCAGCTCCTTAAGTTCTTCCTCTAACTTCTTTCTCTCTTTCTCATTTAGCTTTACTTCTTCAATGCCTAAGAGCTTCTTTTCATCTTCACTTAGTTCTATATAGCCCAATCTAGCCTTTATCTCCTTAATCTTCTGTTTAAGACTTTCCTCTATTAGTTTAAACTGTAGAATATTGTCTATCTTAATCGTCTCGACTACAGGTTCTGGATTGCCCTCCTTAACCAATACCTTGACTCCATAGTCCTTGGCAATGTTGAATGCACTGACTATATCATTGTTCAAAATAATACCATATTTATCATTTATAACAAATATTGGTGTACCTTTGATCCATATGGGTCTAGCCTTTCTGGTTGGAATTGCAGCCCCATTCTTAAATATCAGCATTCCAGCCCTGTAGCGAGCCGGTAAGAATTTACCTTTACCATCCTGTTGCTCAACTAATGCGACGTCCCACTTTTTCATTCTGGCAATTATAACACCCATTAACGGCTGAGCGTAATACAGAAACACTCCTAATATAACTACAAGGATTGCACAAACTATTATCAGCACGAGATTCATCAAAACGAGCGGATTATTCAAATCAAGAAAGAAGAACAATTTACTCACCTCCTTTTATCTTTTGAATAATTCTACTCGTTATACTGCCTTTGGGTGCTTTTTCGCTCTCTTCAACAACCATATGCCTCTTTTCACTCGTTAGCCTGTCTAGAAGCATTCCATCCTTAGAAGCTCTGAGATTCCATTCTACTAAGAGACTAGTTTGTGCCAAATCTGAAAGAATTCTTGGAGTAATGGTGTTAGGAGGATTCGAAAACATGAACATTCTTTCCGTGCTTCTATTTATCCTGCGGACTCTTTTGAGGTCTTTGGTGCCTATAATAGTAAGCCTAGCCAGAGGAGATGTACTGGCCCAGAACAGCCTCCTTATGTACTCTGGTATGTCATCACCTACAGGATCCACGAGCAACTCTACATATTCCTGCCAAGGAACCCATCTCTTATCTCTCTCACTCATTTCCTACCACTCCTCCTGAACAAGTCTAAAACCGTGAAAATCCACAATATGAGAAAGACAAATCCGAATAGCATGAACAGATAGCTCAGAGAAGTGTCGTAATAAGCATACTTGAACAGAACAGCTGTAGAATTCAGCACGGTTAAATTATACGTCGTATTTATTGTTTCATTCTGTAATATAATAACTTTATAGAATTCAACATTCAAAACCTGCAGAGCACAGACAAACCAGAGTATGGCAGCTAATATCGAGAATATGAGCGGTTCCCTTAAACTTACAACTGAGAATATAACTGCAATCGCAATCAGAATTACGAAGATTTCGTAAAGCATTCTTCCACCTCTTTAAAGCCGTAACCTCCTAGCACTATACCAAGCCCGAGAAGTGCTAGTGTGAGTGCAGGATTTACACTCCAGAAGACTCCACTTATTATGCATGCAGTCCAACCAACTAGGATCTTCCCGATCCCGCTGCAGAGCTTGCCGACATTCATAAGAATTAGGTTGTTAGCGGCCTCCGAAGGCTCTGATTAGAATGCTGATTATGAATGCAGCTCCTAGGACTATTATTCCAATGGACGTTAGAAGCATAGCCTGATAGGTATTCGTAGAAACAATCTGCTGAGTTCTGTATCCGGGAGTTTCGTATTTGTAATCAATGTAATAGGTGTAATTCACAGGATCTATCCTGGTTCCGGTAAGCAGACTTACAATACCGTTTTGAAGATCTATACTGTAGTCAACTCCTTCCTCGAAAACTAATGTGTCATTATAGACTTTGTAGGTTCCAGGCAGAATCGGATAATGTTGAACTTGAGCCTGTCCATTGCTGAAGTTTAGAACTTCTCCAACGGATGATCCCGCAAGACTTGGCATTGAAACGTTCACAGAAGCAAATACGTAGAGACCTATGATCATTGCAATTGCTGCTACAACCACACCCAGAACCGCACCCAGTATGGCTGCAGAACCTTTCTTATCTTCGAGCATTTAGATCACCTCGAAATAAAAAAATAGGTTGGTAGGGTTACTGCCCTCCGCCGAAGGCTCTAACTAAGATGCTGATGATGAATGCAGCTCCAAGAACTATGATACCGACAGCCAATAGTATGAATGCCTGGAATGTGTTAGACTGCACGTTCTGGATTACCTGATCAGCAGTTGCACAGCCCGTAGATGGAATTGTCGTTGCAACGCTTGCAAAAACGTACAAACCTATGATCATTGCGATGGCTGCCGTTACGACTCCAAGAACTAGTCCAAGGACTCCTGCAACTCCTCTTCTGTCAGCCATTAGCCAGATGAGCGGAGATCCTCTTATGTCTTTGCTTAAAGCCCTGAGGTCAATCAGTTTTAGCAACCATACGAAAAGCTGTATGTCTTTTGGCTTTGTTTTCACTGCGTAATACAGACCGCTTACTGCAAATATCCCTAATACTACCAAAACCGCTACTAAAAGCTCAAACAGCATAGCTCTTACCTCCATTTCTTATTCCTTTTGTTCTTCCTCTTTCTCTTCCTTCTTCTCCCGCTCTTCTTAGCCATATGCGACCACTGATAAAATGCGTTTTATAATTTGATAAAGATTATAGGCTGTAGGGTTGGGAAAGCCTAAAAAGTTATTTAGTGGCCTTTTGTTAACATTCTAACATGGGAATAAGCATAAATCTCAATTCAGAGTACGTAAAAAGAATAGATGAAATAAAGAAGAAGCTCGGAATAAATTCTCGTTCTGAGGTCGTGAGAAGAGCAATAGACGAGTACGCTCTTAAGTTGGGTATAATCAAATAAGGGATCCTACATGCCAAGGAAAGAGTATATCTTCTTTTTAGTGGTGGCTGCAGCTTTCATACTTAGCTACATGAAGGGAGAAATTACTATACCTAGTAACGTCTCAATCCCTTCTGAAGACGTTAATTCCATCATAACTAGTGTTAAGCATTCCATAACCGAAATTAAAAACATATTTGAAGATATGTTTGCCAGAGAGTCTTTAAACGATCCAGAAAATCAGAAGCTGCTTGAGAGAATCATCTACGAGATGCATAACATAGAGAGGGAGAAAAGGGGACTCGAACCCTTGGAATGGGATCCGAATCTTGCAAGAATTGCTAAGAAGCATAGTGAATGGATGGCCAAAACTGGCCGTTTCATGCATACATACCAGGTTAACTTCAGAGTTTGGGGAGAGAACATATACATGGGACCTACTGGTGGAAGTGTCTATGATGTAGCCAAAGAGGCTATGAAATCTTGGATGAACAGTAAGGGGCATAGAAAGAACATTCTCAATGAGAAGTTTAAGAGAATCGGAGTTGGTGTCGCTTGTAACGGTACAATAGTCTATATAACGGTTGAGTTTGCTGGTTAACTCGGTTTTTTTCTGGAGGATCCATTAGGCCTTTAGAGTAACACTAATCACGAGAGTTATAACTTATAACCTTTTATTGCAGGTTCCGGCTACCGGAACTTATAGTTATTAAAGCGCTACTGTTATAGTTTATAACCTCCTTCAGATTGGACCAATACAGGATCCTGGAACTTCTGGATGTCAATCTCGAAGCTGATAAGTTTTCGGTATTCATTATAAAAACGGGTAATACAACGATTGGTCGAGTGAACAACTGAAGAAGAGGTTACTTCTTTTGGACTATTTTATGCTTAGGTTTTTCATCGGATACAACTACAACTTCAACGTAATCTATTCCTTCGATAACGGCCTCTTCTCCTTCTTCAAGCTCATCTAAAACTTTAGCAAATTCTTCCAAATTCTTAAGCCTTCCAAATTTCTTTACCATCATTAACCCTCTACTCTCATCTTATATAATCTTTTTTCAGAATCCGTCGCATCTCGTGCTGTAACCAATTCCAGCTTTCTGCCTATCTTATCTACAAATAACGTTAGATATCTTCCGGAAGCTGTTTTTCCAATGATCATATACCTGTTTTTGCCGACTCTTTTGGTGTAGATCTTGCCTTCAAAAACTTCTAGAACTTCACTAACCTTAACGTTGTGCTTCTTTTCTATCTTCAGTGCTATGTGATGCTTGATCTCTATTCTCATTGTTTCACCTTGACTTTTTACCAAACCAAAATGTTAAATATACCTTTCGGTTTGGTAAAACTATGGATCTGCAAAAATTGATGCAAGAGTACTTAGAGCTGGAGAAACAGGAAAGTGAGATTCTAGCTGAGTTGGAGACTTTAAAGGACGTTAGAGGCTGTATAGTCCTTAAAGAAATCCCTTATGAAGATAAAAAGTATGAATATTACTATTTAGTCTGGAAGGAGGGAGGTAAGGTTAAATGGAAGTTATTGGGTAAACAATATCCAAAAGATCTGGCTGAGAAATTGCAGAAAAAGAGAGATCTCAAAAAAAGACTTAATGAAATCAGAAAAAGGAAAAAGGAGCTAAAAAAGTTAATCAAAGGCTTACTTTAATCAAAAATTAACTCTGCTAAAAGTAAACCTGCAGAAGTTCCTCCTACGATAGCAAACAATATGTTATCGTTTAATTCTGGAAGCACTACAAATGTAGCCATTACTAAGATCGCTGCATATCCTATTAAAGTAGCTTCAATAACCTCTTTAAGATACATATCTTTTCTCCAACTTAAAAAGCCTTTTTAATGCTCGTTCACCTAAAGACCTTCCTCAGAATGGGATTTCTCCCTTCTCATCAGCAAATGCAAAGAGTATTTTATTCGTTTTAGGAGGAAAGACTACTCCAAAGCCGAAATAATAACCGTGAGCTACCCAATATTGCAGATTCTTAAGCATATCAACGTTCTCCTGCTTTACTCTGTGCTTATCCCTAACTCTGGCTCCTCTAAAGTAAAAGCTGAATTCAATTCTGCTAGCATAAACTCTCCAGTCAATATCTCGACTATCATGGGCCGTGAAGAAGAAGTGAATATTAGTTCCTCTGAAGTCGTTAATCCACATTGCGAGAATTCCATTCAGATGATACAGAGCTCCAGCTTGATTGGCAGGACACCATTCGCTCATCTCATCGAACATGAACGCTATGAACTTTCTGTTCTTACGATGAACTAAACTCCAAGCAAATTCAAACCAAAAAACTCCACTTCTAACCTTGTACAGTTCATCGACCTCTATTGCTGGATTTAAGGTCATTACTTCATCTATAAACTTTTCAGACGGTTCATAATCTTCGTTGGACGTTGAAGGTGCTAAAACTACGTTCAATCCCTTCTTGATCTTCCTATTAACCAATTCAGACGGTCTGCTGTAGTTCTTGTACTCTATTTCTACTCTCTTGAGGCTTAAACCATCCTGCTCGAAGAAGTGTGGCTCATCGGTTTCATAAACCCAGAAGTTTATGGGAACGTCATGATCTTCGGGTAGAAGGGATAGAATGTAAGGTAAATGATCCCTTTTCGGTCTGAATCTCCATACTACCGGAATTCCTCTCAAAGCTAGATCACTTGCAAGCTTTGCCAGTAGAATGGTTTTGCCCGTTCCCTTCTCACCGTATATCTCTCCTTGGCAACCTCCATAACCCATAGGTGCTGGCTGGCTGTGCAGGATCTGCCTGTATATCATGCAAGCATAATAGTTGCATTTGCTAAGATTCTCAAGCATAGTCATCTCCTCCAGCCTATGCCGTCCAGCATTCTGTTCAAAGTAGAAGGATCGATTGCAAACACTTTAGGACTGATAAAACCGTATCTCAAGGCAATATCAACGCATTCACGCATGATTTCCGTCGCATGCAGCCATGTATCCTTCCAGTTCGGATCAGCTTCTCTATCATAATAGTCTAGAATGGCATCCTCGTGCTTCTTCCAGAGATCCTCTATCCGTTTCTTGAGATCTTCATCTTTTTGAGTCTTTTCGCTCTTGTTGATAAGAGCATTTAAGAGAATGAGCGTTTGCTCGGCGATGGATAGCTTAACCAGCGGATCTACGAATAATCCGTACAGGCTTATGTATTCGGTCATCTTCGACTTAATCACGCTTTCAGGATCCATTTGTAGAGGCTGTGGATCCATTTGCATGTATTTTATACCATAACATGAATATTTATTGCTATAGGCTTTCCCCTCCCCCCTCAAGCTAATTAAATTATTTATACTGGTCGATGAAGCTCAAACGTTCGAGCCAAACTTGGCAGAATGCCCCTCTATGTTCACTTTTTTAGCATGACAAAAGAAAGAGATTGCTTATTTCAAATAATAGAATGAATTATGATTGTTTTTTGGATAGGGTTTTAGTGCAACGGATCGGGAATCCGTCGCTTTTTTTGCAGGAGAGTACCTTCAAGAAATTATCGATACAGGAGGCCTACCATGCTTCTTGCGGTAGTCTTCGCATATAGTAGCAAGAACATCAGTGGCTAGAAAGATCGCACATTCAGAATTAACATGCTTGCGAACTTCATTAACAATATCCTTGAACGTGAACCTCTTCCTTTGAAGAAGAGTGGAAATTATAGCTGGCTTGTACTTAGCTACCCTCAATGGAATCACCCGTTAGGTTGCCTTTGTCATCTTCCTTGAGATAACCGCTCTTCCAGAAACATACCAGTGCACAGTAAGCTAACAAGCCTATCCACAGAAGCTTACCTTCATTTGGCTCGTAGTATAGAAAGATAGTCCATTCAAGGAATAGTAGTATCACTCCTGCTGAAAAAAGCCAACCATCCATAGATATCAACCTTTGAGAATCGCTTTAGCATCGATACCTTCTGGTAAGATCTCAACTTTCCCCCAGAAGTTCATATACATTTCAACTATTGCTTCCGGAGTGAATTTCCGGTAGAATTCCTCCGTAATTTCCAAGAATCTTGCACCTAATAGCTTCTCCAGAAGTTCGGTATCATGGCCCATAATAGCCACTCTGTACGGATCTGGAAATCCTATTCTTGCAGAATGAATGGCAAAAAACTTCCTGAAATGCTTCAGCCTCAAGGTTCCAGCCTTATCAAAAACGTTCCTTATGCTTCCATAGCTAAATAATATATTGTCATTATTTAATTTGATGTAAAATTTGAAAAGATCCTTGACCTGAGGATGGAGTGGTATAACCCTCTCCGTATGTGTCTTACTTTTCGTGGCTGGAAGAATGAAATAATCATTTGACAGATCTATGTCTCCCCTAGACAGCTTAGTTAGTTCCTCCGGACGTAGACCAGTTGATGCTGCTAAGGCCGATGCCAATATTGCTCTCAATTTTGGAACCAGCCTGATTCTCGAGCGATATATACGTAAGATGTGCTCATGAACATCTGTAATCGTAACGTCAAAAACGCTATCTTTCTCAGCATACGTCTTTTTAGCTTTCTTTCGCTGAGTTTTTCTAGCTTCTTTGAGCAATTGTATTAGATCCAACAGATCTAAACCTCTTACATTGCTTAACCACTCCAAAAATCTCCTTGCCGGATCTAGATATTTGTATGGACACTCCTTACTTTGAGCAAAGATCACAAAACTATAAATGGTATCCGTTGTAAGCTCTCCTCCTGTAATTTCTAAGAACTTTTTTAGCCTTTGCTCGTAATATTTCAGAGTCTTAGTTCTAATCTTTTCCTCGTCTCTACTCCTTATCTTGCCGTTATTTATCTCTCCTCCTAAAAATATCAAAAATTCATTTATCGTTTCCTCAGAAAAAGTGATCATATCCAAACCTCCTCAACTTTAACTAGTTCCCAACCTCTCCTCCGTACAAGCATTCTAATCTTGTATTCGGCCTCTCTTACGTTTCTGGCAAAATAGGAGGGTAACAAATCTTCTAGCGTAATTCCATCCGTCCTATGCCTTAGAACAATTTTCCAGAACCTCATACCTTCTCACCAAGGATCCTATCTGTGGACACAAAGAGTCGATTGGCCCAATATTGTGGACACAATAAGCGCTGCAGGTATGTGGCCACAAAGATGGACGTCTCCAGAAGCTTGTGACCACAGAGGATCCTGGACCTATCTGTGGCCACAAATCACCGGTGATCTTGTGGACACAGTTGGGATCCTGTATATCGGAGCTCCAGTTGTGGTCACAAGAGGATCCTGGAATATTGTGGACACAGGTTTCCGGATCCTCGAGAAGCTTGTGGACACAATCAACCAACCGGGACCTACTTGTGTCCACAACCCTGGTCCAATAGTTGTGTCCACAACTCGAGGTTCCAGGACTGTGGCCACAAGAGATCTCACTCATCTTCCCATTCCTCCTCTTCCTCGAAATCGAAATCGTCCTCCACTTTCTCATCTTTCAGAACTCTTCCCGGGAAGAACAGAATTAGCATCGTTCCCTCGATCTCTGTCTTCTTACTCCAGTTCTCTTCCTTAACGATTCCTTCGGCAATGTAAAGTCTGAACTTCTTTCCGATCAGATCGTTGTAATCGCTCGGTAGGATTATTCGCGGGCTGACGTATTCCTCCCCGTTCAGCTTCCTCTTGTGCTTTCCTACTTTCCTTTCCTTAGTTTCCCAGCCCCAGCCAGTATCAGCCCTAATCTCCTTAATCTCTACCTCAACCTTCATGAGAATCGACCCCCGTGAGGGTTCTAACAGCGTTAAGAATTTCGTCTCTTGAGGAAACCCAATATAACAGAATTACATCTGAGAGAACAAGTAAAGCAAGAGTTACTGCAAATATATCCCTTAAATCGTACCTTTCTGTCACATCACTAAAAGCCTTTAGCAGTTCTAACCTAGCTTGACGAAGATTTATACCTTTACCAGCCTGTTCAGTTAGCCTAAGTAGCCACTCTAACGTATTAGATGTGCTCGAAAGGACGTTCTCTGTAATAAACACGGCTCTTAAGCGAGATATTGCTTCCTGCTTATCTTCCTCAGCTTTACTTATTATCTCTATGATCTCTTCAAATACTCTTCTACCTTCCCTAAGAAGATCCATTAGAATCGACCTCCTTTCAGTCAACATATTCTAATTCCCAGATATCCTCGTAATCATCTAGAAATTCTGAAAACTCCCGAATAGCTTTCACAACTTTCTCAATCTCCCAATCCTTTAGACCTCTATCCCTAAGAACCTCTCTTACAGAATATTCCGGCTCCGGATAATAGTAGATGAAAATCTCTTCCTTGTCCTTGAATACTCCGATAACCGGAGCATCATTCTCCCGTTCCCCAAACGATATCTCTATAATCATTCCCGACACCCCTACATTTTTACCAAACCTTATGCATGCTAACGTTCTTGGGTTTGGTAAAACTCCTAAGTCGATCATAAAGGGAGAGAATAAACGCTATGACAACAATGAACGGTTCAATGACTTTTCCAAGCCAAATAACCCATTTTGGGAACCGTATCACTTCTTTAACACCTCCAAAACCCTTTTTCGGCTCTCTATCATCCTCGTCAAACTTCTTACAAGTTTCTCGTTCCCGGATTCCTTAGCACTCCTTAGCCAATCCTCTAAGAATTGAATCTCAAGCTCTAACTTGTCTATCGTCTTGCTTCCATCTCCAACTCCCAAATAACCCCTACTCGCATCCATAACATCATCCCTCCTTAACAAACTCCTCCCATTCCTTAGCAAAACGTCTCAAAAACTCAGAAAAATGAGTAGACAAAACATAGCCTTTCCTAGTCTTTTCAACCATTCCAGAATTCACTAACTTCCTTAAAATATTGTAAACTGCAGATCCAAACTTTTTTTCTAATTCACTTGCCTTTGGTGTATTTTCCTTGATATATTCCAAAACAGTCCAGAATTGCTCACCTTGAGGCTTCCTCATCATTACAGCATCTCTCAAACCGAATTCTCCAACTCTTAGCGTTACCCAGTATTGCCTTTCTCTCAAGTTCAGTCCCTCCCTTTTGGAATTCTAACCCAAGAAACGTATCGTACTCTTTTATCTTGCTTCTTTTGAGAACTCGATGATCCATTGCTTCTTTTTCTAAGCTGAAGCTGAACAATACTGGCAACAGTCGAATTTAGCTGATTAATTAGCTCATTCAAGCCATTCATGGTTTGATTCATTTTACTCATAACCTCTTTAGCTTCAATCATGTATTGTAGATGCGTATTCGAGTTAATGGCAAATTTCTCGTTGGCTTCTGCAAAAGCCTGTAAAGTGGTAGTTACTTTAGTTAAGAAACCATCACTGCCAAATAAAAGAGATTCAAGTTTGTCAATCTTTTCATCAATGACGTCAACTTTTATCTCTATATTTTTGACTCTAATAGGCTCTAATATGACATCCTCAGCATATTGAGCGTCATTTGTTTCTCTTTCCCAATATCCTTTACTTCTGTCTATTAAGGCTCTAGCTTCTACATCTAAGTCCTTGCCCTGTAGATCTTTAGCAGGATATCCAAGTCTAACCTCATAATTCGTAAGAGGTAAGAAGTCAGGTAACCTCTCAGCATATTCTGCTGATATTACTTCAGGAATGAAATCTATATCCTCTACTTCTTCATAAGTATCTATGCCAAATTGCTCCAGTAAGGCTTTACGACATTTTAAGCCGTCATTATAGCATTTTATGTAAGCCTTGTTTAAATTAGATGCTTTGAACTCTGGAAGATCAAAGAATACAACAGTTAATTGTTCTGGTGCTACATTAATCCAGACCTTAGCTTTAAAATCTCCGACATCTAATTCTAACTCATATCTACGCCAATTGTTAACCGTAGTTCTCTTAGCTTTTCCTTCTATCCTAAGTTTTTCAAGAATCTTTATGAGCTTTTCAAGTTCAGTTTTGATTCTGTACTTGATCCATATATTATGAATTCTTAGCCTTCCAACTGAGAACTCTAATATATCTTTGCCATCATCTGTAATCTGATAATATTCGCCACGCTTAGTTATGTATCCTGAATCTACCAATTCTCCAAGAACCCTATAAAGATAGCCCTTTGATAGCCCTAATCTTTGTTTAATATCTTTGGCTCTCAGAGGTCTTTCACTGAGTAATTCAAGAATTCTTCTCTTTGTATCAGATATTTCACTGTAGGCCTTTGGAGCCCGCGACCGGGGTTCGAATCCCCGCGGGGCTATGCTTATAACCCTTTCGCTTGTGAGCGTTTCTCACAACTTTTGGGGATCTCCTGCGGTGTTTACCTTATTAGGATTTTCTCGCAACTTGGTGACGCAATTTGTGACAGCTTAATGTCTCTTTTTAAGAACAGAGGCAGTGACACGGTTTCACCATTGCGCGTCTGTGAAAGGATTGCTCGGAGATTTCGAACCCCTGACGAATTTAAAATAAACGCGTTAAATAAAAAATAAAACAAATTGAAACTCTCAACAAATCAGAAAATTAACAGATTTATCGGAATTTGTTCTATCACCTCTCCTCTTTCGATCTTTTCTACAATTTCCTTTATTCTTCTGTAAATCCAGCATTCTCTGCACTCCCTTTTCTCATCTTCAAACCTGAAAAGTCTGAAGTAGTAGGTGTCAACGAGACCTCCTTGAGGCTTTCTTCTTCCACACTTCAGGACAAGGCATGATTCAGCCAAGTACGTAAGAGCTCTGCTGAGCGATTTGTTAATGCTTGCATCCTTCAGTCTGAAGCTTTCTGCTAATTTCACTTCTTCTTTTATCTCCGTAAATCTCATGGGTCGATTTCGGCTGTGAAGAGCTTTCGCAACGTCCGCACACTTCCTGAAATCAACAAATCCTACATTTATCTTGACTATTTCCACAATTTCGTCTTCACTTAGTACTGGAAGGAAGCTCTCTATTTCCTTCCACACCTCTATTACTCTGGCTAATTTTTCTTCGTATTTTTCCTTGGAAATGACAATCTTCGAGAGGTAAATGATCTCATCAACCATCCAGTTGTATTTCTCAAGCACTTCTCTGACAATACCTCTTTGCTTTTCTATAATATCATCACTCACCTTAATCTTCCCGTTTCTGAAATGCTCCTTCAATATTTTTCCAACTATCTGCCTCTCACGCATGTATTTTCATCTGCTAGATCTCTCAGCCTTCCGGGAACATTCTACAATGTTACCGAAAATTTACGGAGCTAGAAACGATTTTTTATGGAGTAGAATGTGCGTCAGAAGAGTGCTGAGTGTTGCGGTAACATCAGGAATGTTACCGATGGAAGATGTTACTGCCAGATAGCTTTATGTTGAGGTATTTGCATTTTACAACATGGTCAAATACATTGGCCTGAGAGTTGCAGTGCTGAGTGGTGGAGCTTACAAGGTCACGGTGCCTATTGGAATTTTTAGAGAAGTATGGAAAAAGCTGGAAGATGAAAAACCCAAGAATGTTCCACTCTGCTTCATGAAGGAAAGCGATGTGATAATGATAGAGCCACTGGAAAATGTTATGGAAAAAGATTACCCCAAGGAGATAAAGGAGCGTGTTTACGAGGACTGGAAGAAATACTTACGTAAGGTTGTTCAAGAGAAACTGGATATCCTTACTGATAACATTGTCAAAGGCAATATTCACGAAATGACTTACCAGCAGATGCTTGATCAAGTGCTTGAAGATATCAAGACCATCATCAGATCATACATGAAAAGTCTGAAAGGAGTCCTTAGCTTTACACCCGATGAGCTTGAGTCTATTCTTGCCACAGCAACTCTTGAGATAGAAAGAGAAAAGGAGGAAGAGTTCAGTTATATTCTGGATGAAATTCGCAAGATGATCGAAAGAAAGCGAGAGATAAAGAAAATGCTTGCAAATCTCGAAGAAAAAAGTGAAATTGACAAAGATCTCAGAAGGATGATAAGAGAAAGATTGCTATTCGAACTGTCGATTATTGAAGACAGGCTGAAGAGAGTTAAATCCGTTCTTGAGGAGGATGAGTGAGGCAGATTTTCCGCCACACTTAAACTGGTTTCTTTTACTGGTACTTGTAATTCTACTTCTCTCCGCGCTATTTACTTCAACGTATTTTGTAGTGGCAAATTATACAGCTTCTAAAAGCCCTGCTGCAGAGGTACTTTACACAATCTGCGAATTTGTATTATTCGCGACTCCTTTGCTGATAGCACTTCTACTTTTCGTATCGCCTAGAATAAAACTTTCACAGCTAAACGCCAAGCGTATTGATGATTCCAAGATTATAGAGTTTGTAAATTCGATAAGGAAAGAAATGGGAATAAGGAAAAATGTGGACATATACGTGGCACCTGAGGTAGGAGGTCATGCAATTGTTTTTGGTTTCAGGAAAGCTTTTATTGTCATTTCTGAAGAGCTCCACCGAAGTTTCAGCATTCTTCCTCATCTGGTCAGGCCAATTATAGTTCATGAACTCAGTCACATAAAGAACGCTGATGTTTTCACATATGAGTTCGCAGAGGCAGCGTGGAAGTCCTATGCACTGATAGCTTTGATATCCGGTGCATATCTTGCTGTAAACGCAGATAAGGTATTTTCTTTTTCGTATCCCCTCACCTATGAGCATGTGCTTGGATTCTGGTTTGATGACATTTTACTTCCCTCGGTTCTGTTATACCTGCTTAACAGACAGATCTCGAAATATAGAGAGCTTTACGCTGATGTTACAGCAAGCAAAATCGATAAAAATCTGATCACGGCTCTGCGTATGCTATGTTTACCAAGAAAGAGAAGATCTCTCAGATTAGGAAAGCCTATGATCCTTGAGAGAATTGAGTCTCTCGAACAACCTTTTAGAATTTTCACTCCGGGCTACTGGCACGGATTTATTCTGGGAACCGTGTCGCTTTACGGTTTTGTTTTTGGTTTAAGACTTGTTCCGTTCACACCATTACAGAGCCTTGAAGAGCTGGAAAGTTTTCTCTTTGCAGTCAGCTATGCTGGAATACTGGTGAGCGTTCTTGGAGGATTGTATGTCTTGAGAAATCAGCTAGTGTGGTTTGCCAAGAGCTACAAGAAGATGTTCGGTGTCACGAGACTGACGTTGAAGGACTACGTTCTATTCCTGAGAATGCTCCTCGCATCATCGCTTGGACTGGTTACGGGCATGTTTTTCGCATTCTTTTCGGGAGGTTTGTTTATCTACACTGTGGAGGCTTTTCTGAAGCTCATTTTGAAATAGAAGGGTTGTTCCCGGGTGTCACCTAAGCGGGTAAAATCGATTCCTACAGCAGTACATTCAGGCAGGAAGACAGAATGAAGTGACCTAGTGTCTCCTCTCCTGTTCTCACAAGCCTTCTTTATTCTAACGGATACCTCATTACCGGAGAAAGGAGGTGATCGGGAATGGGGCTGGAGTCCGGGCCGAGAAGGATTGAGGTTTTGATAGGAGCCGACAGGGTGCCTGTGGAAATCGATGAAAGAACAACTGCAAGGGACGTAAAGAGAAAGCTTGGAAGAGATAGTAGTGAGTGGATGCTTCTGGTGAACAATGTTGTTCTTGGCGACAAGGAAAAAATACTGCCAAAGCTTACGGGAAAGGACGATGATATCAGGCTCGTTCCGAAGACAGACGTCGGCTCCTCTTTAATTTTTTTAACTGGCGAGAAAAGGATGAAGCAGGAAGAAACTCTTCTCAGAGGAATGGGCTTTGTGCCCGATGGTCACCGGAAGTATTCGGGTCTGTTCATGGCATGTGGTAGGATATTCAAGATGACTGTGTATCTTCCGCCAACCTTTCCTTATTCTAGGCCTATCATAACAATAGATGATCCCTATTTTCTCGGTAAGCACCCGTGCATACTCCGAAGCTCCTACGGTATAGAGGTTCACTTCCATGATAGCGACTGGAAACCCTGGATGCACGCTGCAGATCTTGCCGCTCAGGCTGTGAGCTTTCTGAAATCGTTTGAGAAGAAAGAAGAGGAGAGGGACGTTCCATGTGCGGATCGAGAGGATATAATAGCTCTGGTGGAGAGATACATCGAGTTGTTAGGACGGCTCAGGAGATTTTAGAGTATTACAAGAATGTCATGAGAAAATTCGCAGCCTACAGTATAAGGATAATATCGCTTGTTCCCCTTGCCATTGGATGTGGGCTAACGTTAGTTTCAGCAAGAGCTCTCAGATTTGCCGACGAGCTTGAGGGTTGCGTATCGGAACTGAAGCATGAAACAGGTGAAGAATGTAGAGAACCGGAAGAGCTAGTGATCCCCTCTCCGGTTCTCTACGAAGCTTTCAGCATACTCATTTCTCACGGCAAAAAGTCGAAGGAATGGATCGTAGCCCTTGGTGCTCAGGAGCTTGATGGAAAGCTTGTGATAACAAGAGTTTACGACGTTAACTGTGCAATCTCCCATACAACGGGTGCCGAGGTCGATTACCAAAGCCTCGCCAAGGCGCTCAGATTCTACGAAGAATGTGGGTATCAGATTGCGGGGCTTGCACACATTCATCCTTGGAATTCCGAAACAGTATCACCAAGTGCTACTGATATCAAAACTCATAGACAGTGGGAAGAGCTGTACAAAGGGAAGTTCATCGGAATCGTTTTCAACAATTCAGGAGTGTTCAGAATATTTCACGGTGGAAAGTGCAAGGTAAAGCCTAAAGTTGTTGGAAAGGGAGTTAAAAGGATCGGAAAAGAACTTTACAGGCTTGAAAAATGTGAGAAATTGGTTTCTTAACACTTTTTCATTTCCTTTCTTCCTCTCTTTATACTATCTTCGAGCATTTCTTCCAGAACTTCTGGCAGAGTTGTTGCTAAGATCCAAAGGGTAATAATTCTTTTTTCCTCCTCACTAATTTTAGAAAGATCTTTAACAAATTTTTCTAGCTTTGGTATGAGTTCTTGGTAAAAGATTTGTAGGGTTTCCTCTTTTCTGAAGTCTAATCCAATCTGAAAGCTTAAAGGCTCGACCTTTTCAATAAGCCTGTCTAGATCTTCTTCAGTTAAACAGTGCCAGTACATTCTGGTTGGGCGCGGAGACCATATGTTGAAAATAGAAGCTAAAGTTAGTGGATCGAACCAGATCTGTCTCTTGTATTCTTCTTTGCCTATTACTTCAAGAATAAACTTTTTTATTTCCTCCTTAAATTCAAATAGCTTATCATAGATGATCTTTAAACGTTTCGCGTCTATCTCTCTTTCTACCTTGCGATAGTCTGTAGAAATATCCGTTAATTCTACATAATGAGAAAGAGCTCTTTTGAGTTCTTCTATGTAATATTTCAGAAAATGTTTGAAGATTTTAATCTCCAAAAGCGAGTAAAAGGGCAGTGGGGGTTGGTTATGAATAATTTCACTGCATGCTGTCCAAAGGTTTTTTAGATTCGCTTGAAGGTTATATTCCTTGCAAATAATCTCAATAGACTTTCTTGTAAGATTAAGACACTTATCTTTGAGTATAAGAACCTTATTCTCCCAGTCTTCTTGCAGCTCCTCTAACGGCTTAGAAAGTATCCTGTTTAAAGCTTTGTTTATTTCGATCTCCCAGTTTTTAAGGTCATCATGTTTATAGATACTCTTACCTCCCGCTTTGATTCTCTCTCCCTCAAAAAGTAACATCAAAACAATTTCGCGATTTTCCTTGAAGCTCTCCGCAATTTTCTGGTAAATGATTAATTTTATTAGGAGCTCCAAGATATTTCGAAGGTGAAAATAACATGCTGGTATGCTTAAAATCTCAAAAGCAGACAAAAGACCGTACCACCACATCTTAAGCTGGGAAGTAAAGTAAACGGAAGCTTCATTCTCCTCATAAAATGTGTCTTCTAGTCGGGCTATTAACTCTAGAAGTCGTTCAAGATAAAATTTGATTTCATAATAATCTCCAGCATAGAGCAGGATCTTTCTGAAGTTTTCAAAGTTACGTCCGTATGTTTGTTTAAGTTTATCCTCTTTAATTTTGAGAAGTCTTAAATGTCCACCAGTTGAAAAGTAAAAGTTAGCTAGAATTTCGTTATAAGCATCTTTTATCATCTTTCCATCCTTTTCTATTTGAGCAATCCAATGTTCAGATTTTCTCTCCAGATACTCAAAAAATACATCCCAATTTATTCTTAAAGAAATTGTTCTGGTGTTGGAAATGGAGTTATCAATCAAATGCAGTCTGACCAATGGTTTACCATCTAAGCAAATACTTTTCTCCCTTGCTACAAAATCCTTCCATCTTCTTTTAAATTCATCAGCAGAGATGTTTCTTTCAAACATCTCACTACAGATAGAAACAATAAAAGAGTAGATTTGTTGAGGTACATCAACATATATCTGAGCAGGTCTGATTCTGATCTTTCTTCCAGCTTTATCTCTCTCCCGAAAGGTTATTTGTATGGAGTAAGTTGGAAATAGTTTTGATAATCTCATGCTAAAAAGTATATGTTGTTGTGTCCATTTAAAACTTTTATGAGAGCATTTATCAGCTCCCTTACAGTTTTCCAGTCCATAATCATAGTTAGTGTTTGATGACAGTTTGTCCCCTCCTTTAACACGGATTTCAACAAAATCTGCATGTTTCAAACAAACATCTATGAACGATAAGGAGAAGTTGTTTCTTGATAGAACCCTCAGAATTCCTTGGTTCGACTATGAGAAAATGAAAAAAATGCGTATTGGAGTGATTGGCACTGGAAACACGGGATCCTACGTCGCTGTCATGCTCTATGGTCTTGGTCCCAGAGAGCTCTGGCTCATCGACAAGGATGTTGTAGAGCTCTCGAACATTCAGAGGCAGTTCATGTATTCTGAAAAGGACATAGATAGGCCAAAGGTTGAGGCTGCGAGGGACTTTCTGCTGAGCAGATTTAAAGGATTAAACACAAAAGTCAGGGCTGTGGTCGCAGACATAAGATACTTTGACGAATTCGATTTTGACTTTGTTTTTTCGTGCGTTGACAACAACTCTGCAAGGAAGGCTATACTCAAGATGTGTCTGGAAAAGAGAATACCGCTCATAGACATGGGACTTGAGTTCTATGAATCTCAGGCAGGCCATGTTCTGCTCGTTGATAGAGAGAAGTTCCCTGAAGGTGCGTGCATAAACTGCTACATGGATCTCGATAAGAAGAGCGTGTACAGAGGAGGGTGCATCGCATCGGGAATAACTTACTCAGGAGCGATTGTAGCTGGTGTTGCTGTTGGAATGTTTGTTCAGCATGTGATGAAAGAGCTCAAAGTGAACTATTACTTCATAGACCTTAACACTTGCATCACAATGTTCAAGCTGATGAAAAGAAGGGAAACCTGCAAGGTGTGTAGCGATGCTTAGAGGCTTAGAGTTTATTTTTCTATTTTTTTGTCTTATAGGAGCTTTCATAGTTGAAAGATGTGGAAAGTATTCCTATGCTGTAATTTTGATAATCAGTATGTTCTTCCATCATTTTGCGGTGTTCATACTTGCATGCATTCTCTGCTATTCTTACTGGAGAAGATTGCGTGGTTACTAGTCTACAAATGTTGAGTTGCTGACATAAACGAAAAGTGACATCTGTCACCCTTTCTGTCACAGTATTCTGTAAATTTTCTGCAGAAGCAGAGTAATGATGGTGTAGCATATGCAGTTCTCAGAGCATGTAAGAATACTAATCTTCGTACTCATAGGATTTCTTGCTCTCTTTGTCGTAGCTTACTCCCTCAAAATAACAAGATTGTGGATCGCTGCTTTCGTCGTAATAATAGTTCTTTCTGGAACGATTGCTGTTCTCGCAAGGTGGAGCAGGTATGATGTTGAAGAAACAGACTAAACACATCAGAATCTATGAAATCTCAAAGCCAAAGAACGAAAGCTTTCTCAAGGCAGTGAACTTTCCCTTCACTGTCATTATAGATGTCAATAGATTCGCAAAGCTCTATATTGAAATACACTCAGCATCATTCTTCAGAAAGGAGAAAGACCTTGAAAGGAAGTTTAAGCGATTGCTCGAAGCACTATCTTCTGAGTACGATTTCAAATGGATTGAGGAAAGACCAAGTGATTTTGAAGGCTCATTCTTTTACACAGCAACCTATAACGATCACAGCTTAGCGGATCTCGTGAAAACTCTCATTCTAAACGATATAAAGGCAAGAATTATTCTCACCTTCAAACCTAATGCAAAATGGCTGTGCAGCTTTGTTATTGCATCTGATAAGGAGATCACCCACTTTCTCAAAACGTTTTTCAGGGATATGAAAAGAATTAGCAAAAAGGAGTTTGAAAAGGTAAGGAAAGGAGTACTGATAAATCCAAAAATTCTGAAAACGTTCACGCTCAGAAAACTTCCAGGAATTGCTTCACTTCCAGTTCTCGATGTCATCGTTCCCGTGAGGTTTACCTTTGAACCCAAGAATGCGATAAGAGTTGGCAGAGTTATTCATCTCACAACCGGAAGGGAAACTGTTGATGCATTTCTTCCTATTCAGAGGATAAACCAGCACGTTGCAATTTTAGCAACCACTGGAGCCGGAAAAACGAATCTGTGCAGACATATGATAATCGAGCTTCACAAGAAAGGAATTCCATGCCTGATCTTTGACTGGAAGAGGGATTACAGGGATCTTGCGAAAAAAATAGATGCTGTAGTTTATGATTTCAAGGAAAATCTCTTCACGTTCAACCCTTTGAAGCCAGCGGGCGAGCCTTCAATGTGGGCTAAGGAGCTTGCAAACATAATGGCTGAGGTTATCTCGGGAGGTGCATATGCTTCCGGTGCTTTCTCTGTTTACGTTGAGCTTATCGACAAGCTATATCGTGAGCGTGGCGTTTACGATGGCTCCAAAAATTACCCAACGATTTTCGATCTTCTCAGAGAGCTTGAAGAATATTCAAAGCAAAAAATTTCCGAGAGGGAAAGAAACTGGATCGCCTCGGCTTTGAAGCTTTTCAAATCACTTGCTGTCGGAAAGACGAGGGAAGCTTTTGATGTAAAGGAAGGAATAAGCATTGCCGAACTTCTGAGCAAGACAGTTATAATAGAGCTCGATGGGCTTGGCGATCCAATTGCAAAGGCTTTTCTGATCTCAGTTCTCCTGCAGAAGATAAGGAACTACAGGCTTGAGCGAAAGGAGAGAGATGTTCTCAAGCATGTTATCGTTATTGAAGAAGCTCAGAACGTTCTGAAAAGGGATGAGGAAGCCTCTTCTATAATCACAACAACCTACAGGGAGATAAGAAGCCTCTGCGAGGGAATAATATCGATTACTCAGATGCCCTCAGAGTTCAGCAAGGATGCTCTGGCAAATACAAACACTTTCTTTGTCATGAAGCTCGTTCACAGGGATGACAAGCTTCTTGCTTGTAATTTGCTTGGACTTAATTACAGATACATGAGAATTCTTGAGCATCTTGAGAAGGGTACCGCATTCATGAAAACTGATGGCGTGTGCCTGATAAAGGTTCCTCTGGTTGAGAAGGAGTACATTGAGATAAAGAGGCAGAGACCTTCGAGAGAAGATGTTGCTGCGTGTGCTGCAAGGAGAAACGATGTGAGGGAGAGAGCGGAAGATCTGACTGAAAAGGAGTGGCTTGTGCTGAAATGCATCGGCGAATCTCTTGCATACAACAACTCAACACTGCAGAAGGTTACCGGGTTCTCGAATGACGAAATCAAGAAAATTATTGGTAGACTTGTCGAGAAGGGCTTTGTCAGATATGCGTATGCAAAGAAGAAGGGAGCTGGAAGGAGGCAGAAGACTTACTTCCTGTTTCCTTATGGTGAGGAAGCTTACAGACAGAAATTTGGAGAATATCCTGATATTGTAAGAGCAAAAAGAAAGAGAAAGGATGTTACTCATGAAGAGATGAAAAGAAAGGTTATGGAAGTTCTTGGAATTCCTGATGGTCGTTTTGGAAGATTTGATATAATTGCTGAAGACGGACCTATTGAAATTGAGACCGGAAGCAACAGAAACGATCAGATCTACGAAAACATAAAGAAAAGCGTTGAGGAATTTGGATTTGCAAGGTTTGTTGTTGCCGATGAGGTAACTTACAATGCTGTTCTGCAGCAGGCTGCGAGGTACAGGTTTGAGAGTGAATGTAAATTTGAGCTACAAATCAATACATACAACAATCTAAGCAAGTCATGGAACATATTTATTTTTAGATAGCTAATAACTATATGTCATGATTAAAAAGCTCAGAAAAGCTAAGAAGTATAATAAAATTTTGAGAGATATAAGACCATCACCCTATCTTGTAATATTCTCGGGGAGAATAGCTTCTATGCAGAAAGATAATGGAAGTTGGTTTGATGATCCTTTTCTAACAGCTTCTGCATTAAGAGCTCTTCATGAATGCTCTAAAATCTTTCCTGATATGAGTTTTAAGGATTGTATTAGAGCTGGCAAAAGGTACCTTGAAAATGAGTTAGAACGACTCTCTGAAGAAATTTTAACGTCAGAAGATATCTATCTTAATTTAGATGAAAATGCGAGAACGCTCTCTCTACTTATTTTAGTATTATCTACTGTTGCCAAAAGTAAATTTAACAAAGATGTATTGCAAGCGTTTGAAAAGCTAGAGAAAGAGGTAACAAAATATCGAAAATCCCTTGGAGATGTGGAAATCATATCACAAGTTGTTAAATGTCATTGTATCAAAGGTTTTGGGAAACCTCCAAGTGAATTAGTTGAATTTTTATTGGAGAAATTACTACTATCTGATGACCTAACTCTTAAATTAGCAATATTAGAGAGTATTTTTTATATTAAGGAAAAATATGAAAAATTGCTTGAAAATGCTTGGAGTAAGATCTCACCAAAACATGGACTAGATGACAAAGATTTCTGGGAGCATCTCCAAAATATAGCCATAAAACTTTTAGAAAATCTTGAGAATAATGACATCAAAGCAGAAGCCCTGTATTATGGGAACTTAATAGCAAAACAATTAGATGCTAATTCATTGGGAATATGGACACTTACGTTGAAAAAAGCTGAAAATTTGTTTAGTAAAGTATACAGCGAAGATGATGAATATTTTTTATATGAGTTCTCATTAATAGCAGAATCATTAGCTATTTCCCCGTTTGGGAAAGCTATGTTCATAAACGCCGAGAATCTTCCTGAAGTAGATAAAGCTATCAGATGGTACGAAGAGAAAAAGAGAAATAACATTATTATGCTCTCTAAAAGAAAATATAATGCTACTATATTTTTCACTTTAGCTAATTTTTCCGCTTTTATATTTCTTTTAGTACTTTGGCTTACGAATGATCTCAAAGCCGCTATTATTTCTGGAGCAATACCAATTTGTGTATCATTGGTTGTCTCTCTGCTAGTAAAATGATGCAAACACGCTAAATAAACCACAATGTTCTTTCTAGCCAAGAGTTCTCTGGAGGATTTATTCCTTGAGCGTATGCTCTTGCAACATCTTGTGCAAATTCTAATGTGGCTGGTAATCTGATAAGACCAGGAAAAATTGTTTGCCAATGAAGTGCCGTTTGATCAACTATATGTTTACATACATCCTCAAGACTAGAAAAAGGACAATCTTGCTCACCCAAGTTTTGACAACATGCAATAATTGGATATATCATCTCATTTCTTTCTCTATCTTCCAACGAACCTGCAGTAGAGATTATAGCAGTGCGATCATTTATGGCTACACACGTACCAACCTTAGCGTTTTTCGTTTCCTTACTTTCATCCAGTAAAAAGAATGCTTGCTCTTGTATGATACCTATAAATCCTACCTTTATTTCACTTATTTGTGAAGTCTTAAAAGATTCTTTAGCGTCTTCTACAGCCTCCTTAACACCTAAAATCTCTTCTGGATGGAATAGGTTAAGTCGATGTAACGCAACGTTTAGAGTATTCTTTCCATTTTCATATATTTTTGCGATTCTGGGGTCTTTTACAGCAGTTTCAAGAATTTTTAAAAAGAATTCTTTCATATCTTTCTTTGAGATTTTCATTCCTTTTGTGTAATATTTTCTTGAAGTAACCGTACCTATTAATCTACCAAAGCTATCGAGTATTACAGCATGTCCTACTACATACCCTTTAGATAGGCGAGCAAAGCGGATACCAATTGAGATATCTAAGGGTTGCTCGGTTCTCTGTCTGATAATCCAGGGTAAACCTCCAACTTTTCCATATATATTTAGAGAAAAATTCCATAATGAGTAACTAACATCCCTTTTGTGGGATATCTGGTATAGTATGCCATATCCTTCAGCCTCAAGCTCGTAGTATGAAGCATACTGTGTAGGAAGACCTTCTTTTGTTAACAATCTCTTAGCCTCTATGTACTGTTCTCTCCTCTTTAAAGAGCTTTTATGAGCTGTACCTCCAATCACTATTACAGGTATATTCTTTCTTTCAAAAGCCTCCTGAGACACTACCTTTATCTCCTCCAAGTTCTCAGAAATATTACCTACTTTATATTTAATGAACTCATCAGAAGACCTTGGAATATATACTCTCTCTAATCTAAATTCAGATTGAAATCCATCAAAACTTACACTGCCTGTATATCCATCATCCATATACTCCATTAAACTAAGTAATGCATTTTCAACCATTTTCTCGTCTTTAGGATATACTACAATAATTTCTATGCCTTTGAATTTTCGCTTTAATGTCTCAGAAGAAGTCTGACTATCATAGGGGCCATATATGTGAATTCCCTTTAAAG
The DNA here is from genome assembly GCA_027065235.1 of Thermotogaceae bacterium. Classification (GTDB taxonomy): domain Bacteria; phylum Thermotogota; class Thermotogae; order Thermotogales; family Thermotogaceae; genus JAGHBG01. Next base: position 27,450 of record JAMOOR010000086.1, read on the forward strand.
GAGGTATCAGTTTACGAGTACTTTGTCTATCACTAAAAATGTAGAAAGGTTGTCCAACATCTATCAACTTTAGGGAAGCTTTTTGAATCCTTATGACTTCCGTCCGAAGCCCTACTATCATTTAAACCACTCCTCTAAACTGACTTGCTTCACATCTCTTTCTTTACGCTCTTCACTTTTTATAGTAAACTTCCACCCTTTGAATAAAAGTTTTCTATCAGAAAGATATACATCAAGCGGGAATACTTTACCGAGTAAGTCTTCAATAATCTCTTCATATTTCTTTGAAGATCCTTTACTCACACGCGAGATTAGCTTTGACCTTGTTTGAGGATCCTTAACTATTTTATACTCATAATCCACACATTCATAGTCAACACTCGGTACTATACCAATATTACTTAAATTAACTCTAAGAATTTTGTCGAGAGAAATTCCAACTATAACTCCAGTATACATGCCCGAAGTAATAAACTTTGAGCTATAAAATCTTCTTTTAGGCATCAATATAATATCCTTATGTCCTCTTAACTTAGTACGAAGAGTATAGCTTAAAGCATCTCGTACTAACACTATACCTACATCAAGCCAAAGTTCATCGGAAGTCAGTGTAGTTGTTGTAACATCGATTTCGTCGAATCTTTTGAAGTACTCTTTAGCTATTTGCATGATTTCCTTCTTTTCTACATCTTCCTTACTAACTGAACATAACCATAGAAATTTTTGAAAAAAGGCATGCCCTAAACCTCTTCTTAATAATTCTTTGCGAAATCTTTCTGAAGAAACTTTCAAATTTTGTCTAACTGTTTCAATTCTCCACAAAATAACATCCTCTAATAAGTCACCCTCATTTAGCATTAGATTAATGGATATGCTTGTCATTTAAGGAATTTTACTTAATAAATTATTTTAAGCTTTATCTATCCAATTAAAACTAGGAATGGTCACTTATCAGCCTCTTAGCTTGTATTCAAATCTTTTCTTCTCAAATTCTCCTGGCTCAAGAATATGTAACCAATCATTAACTCTTTTCCTATATTCTGTTGCTATATCCATTATTGCTTTGAGTTCGCTCTTGTCGTGGCTTTCATTTGGTATTAGGAGTTTGTACAACCCGCTGACAATTTTCTTTATAGCTTTTTCTTCTCTAATAGAATAATCTCCAATTAGCTCAACTTCCTGCTCTACTATGTAGCTATAATCATACTTTCTAAGCTCATGAAGAACTTCGCAGAAGTAATCTGAAGCAATACCGTAACTTTGAGATAAATGATAGCTGGATTTACTTATCTTTGGTAATTCCCAACCTGGAATAATCCCGTGAATCCTGTCTATTAATGCGGAATCTCTCATTTCTTGTGGTAAGATATATGTTAATTCCTCTACGGGAACGAACTTTCCAGATTCATCTTTTTCGACAGAGACATTACCCATGAAGACTATAGAGCATCCGCTTGATGCTTTCTTTGGTCCTCTTTCATATTGTCCACTTTCCATATAGTCTTTGAGCTTTCCTATCATTTCATGCGGATTTGAGAATTTTATTTTACTAATTTCATCAAAAATCACAGCATCCTTCGTTCCAATTTCTCCTAAAGTTTTCTTCTGTATGTTGTAGAATAAAACAGCTGGACTTATATTTCCTCCAGCAAAGATTCGAGTGTAATATGTTGAGTTTCTGTAGAGATAAGTTTTACCAGTCGCTCTTGGTCCAAATTCAATTAGATTTGAGTTCCTCTCAACTAAAGGGATTAGACGGGTTAGGAGAATCAGCTTTTGTCTCCTATCATAGACTTTTGGATTCAGCCCAAGAGTGTTGATGAGAACATCGAGCCATTCGTCAAATGTGAATTCATCTCTTGCTTCTTTAAACAGGTTTATGTCTGTGAAAGAGCATTGGAATGGTCGAAAATCTGCGATGAGTACTGGGGTCATTAAGGGGTTACCATCTGAGTCTTTTGGAACAATATCAATAGCGTATTTCAACGTTACTAAGCCCCACATCCCTGTAATCAGGAGATTTTCGTGTTCTTCAATAATCGCCTCATCAATCATGCAATTTCTAAGATTTAGATTCTCCAAATGAGCTCTGTAAGTTCTTCGATAGATGTCAGTTTCAACTCTGACCTCATCTATGATCACGATCTTGTCGAACTTCATTAAATCAGAGAGAATCTTCTCTCTTTCCTTGGCTTCGTGATAATATTTCGATATAAATTCCGAGAGCTTCTGAGTGTAGATCTCTCCGTATTTTTCATAGAATCTTGATGCAAGATTTTCAATAACAAAGCGAGGTAGCATAGTAAACTCCTGTTTGTTTGCAATTCTCTTATCAACAGCTAAATCACCAAAGACGGCTTTTATCTTGCTTGAGAGCATGTTATTCACCTCATTAACTAACTCTCCATAGCTAAGTCTGAAAGAGCAGATCTTAACGTTCGTAGGGCTAATAAGAACTTCTGCAGTAATATATCGGCATTCTTTTGCCATTCTGGCTGAGAGGTTGCAGTTAGTTGAACACCAAGTCTTTTAGATACATCTAAAGCCTCTTTTTCAGATGGGGGATGATATGGAGGAATTTTGTTTCTCAGCGTAACGATATCTCGTAAAATATTCAAAGCTCTCTCTATTTCATCATTATATTTTCCTTTTTCCTTAAACAAAGCTTCTAAAAGCTTCAGCCCTTTCCAATCTTTTTCATAATTTGTAACTAACTTCCGTAATGCTTCAATATTCATTTCAACTAAACTCGCTAATACACCAATCTTATGGGCAAAATCTACAAAGGAATAACAAGGAGAACTCATAAGTGTTGCTTGATCGGGAGATACTCTTACCAAATCTACTCTTTCTCCCAATAACTGCCTAAAAGACAGGTTTATTAGCTTAATTTCGTTTAGAATTTCATTTGGAATTCCATACCCCACTTTTATGGATTTCTTAGGACAACTATTATATGCTTCCTTTAGCTCTGAAATCGAAAAATAAATCTTGTTAAACGCCGAGCATTTATGGAAAGAATGCACTATTATTGGCTCATCACTCGATGGATACTCATCGTAAACTAATTCATAGTATTCACACACTCTACAATCAAGATCTTCGTTCATGTTCAATCTCCTCAATCATTGTAGAAATTAACTCATCTAAAGTTGTTGCCCCTTTTCTATTCATAAGCTCCTTAAGTTTATGATAGGTCTCTCTGGAAACTGAAATCCAAGCTAAATCCCTGTAATAAGTGGATAAAAGTCGTCTGTATTTGTCGACAGGTAGTTCAATGGTTAGTGTTCTAGGGGGTATAGACCATGTTGCAATTTGTGAAACTTGTGTTGCGTTAGGTGGTATAAATAAGCAGAATCCAGTAAACATTAGTTCGAAAATAATATCCTCTAACTCTTGATGTTTTAATAGCTCATGAACAGCATTATTACTATCAATGCTAAAGCTAAGATCTATTTCGAATCTTTTTGGTTGATTTTGTTCGAGTTGACTGATAATCAAAGGAACATTGCCTAAAATTAGCCCTTTATCTCTTAACTTAATTGTGCATTGAAGACAAACTAAGAATACTCTATCGTTTGCCCTATTTGTAATTTCTCCTATAAATTTTACTGTGGGTTCAGCATACGAATCATATTTGGGTTCTACTCTTTGTAATCGTATCTCGATTTGAGGAGACACTTCATATCACCTCTTGGTTACAATAACTCATCGAGCATATCATCTAAACGATCCTTTTTCCTAACTTTTTTCTCCTTCTCAACATAGAGTGTGAACTTTCCTTCTTCCTTAACATTCCTATCAACGATAACTTTGAAAGGTATCTCATACTCTCCAGGCTCTATAGGTTTGATTTTAATCTTGAACGTTTCTTCTTCTTTGTCAGTTTCCAATTTCTCTGTCTTACCGAATAAATCGAGTTCAATCGTTATTTTTTGCTTCTGCGGGTTTATAATCGTGATTTCTAAATTTCCTCCGAGAGAAGGTTTAACGTTTGCATTGAAATTGACTTGGACATCTTTTGGAATTTCGATCTCTTCTTCCTCTTCTTCGATTTCACCTTCCTTTAGGATTTTAAGACACTTCTTAATTTCCTTTAGTTCTTCGTCCGTGATTCCGTATAATTGAGCAACGAGTTTGTCTATTTCATCTTCTATCTTTTGTAACTCCGGTTTAAGTTCATCTTTCTTCTTTTCGTAAATTTCTTTGGCTATTTCATGAGCTTTCTTTGATAGCTCTGAGAGTTTTTGATGGATTGGATCGCTAGGATTAAATTCAGGGACTCTAATGTGCTCTACAACACGAGGATCAATCGTAGTCTCTATAGCATAGGCCGATATTGTAAGAGAAACTATGCTCGAATTTAGAACCGCTGATACATAGTAGGCTTCATCTCTATTGTTTAGCGGTATCAACATTAGCTTATGGTCGGGTATAACTATTCTGTTTCCTAATATTGGGTGATTAATTGGCTCTAATACGCAAGTATGGAATTCTGCCTTTCCAGAAATCTTTCCTGATATTTCTTTCCATACGACTTTATACGGCTGAAAAGTATAAGATCCAATAGCATAAATTGAGTAGAATGGTCTATCCTTGCCCCATAGCTTGTGGATAGATCTTTTCTCTAATTCATCCTTAAACTTAAAGAAGTATTCAAACGCTTTTGGATATTTCATCTTCATTACGTTTTCAATTATTGGTTTTCCAGTCTTTGGATCGTGTGGAACTATTATCCAACCGTAATTACTTTCAACAAACCACTTCTTAACGTCTCTACCCCTTACCAACGGATAAATCAAATCCTTCTCAACTATTGCTTCAACTACCTCAACCTTCTTCTTTTGACCGGGAAGAATTGGATTTCTTATAAGTAAGCCTTGTGGAGTTTCATCCAAAATTTCGATCCAATAGACCTGATTTAATGCTGTATTAACTCCTTCGTAGGCCCTATACCCACTCTTACCCAGCACTTTCTTAATCCCCTCGTAAGCTTTCTCAGTAATCTGCATCCAAGGACTATCGGGCTTACTTATCTCAACTGGCAGAAATACTATTTCGAACCTTCTTGTAATCGCCTTAACGTCCTCCAAACTTAGCTCAGTATCGATCCCTTTACTCCTCGGATTATGTCAGACAATACATGGTACCGGGAACTCTGTCTTGCCATTTCTCTCAACAACAATCATCGCAGTTCTGTTCACAGCACCCTCGAACGGATAGAGAGTAACCAAATCATGAATCTTCAAAATCTTACAGGCAACTTTGTTAGATGGTTTACCTCTCGCCAAGAACTCCCTGAAACCAGCACCAGCTTGAGTCTTGAATACTGTAAATGGAATCAAGAATGCTAACTTTCCATTCTCTTTTGTGAACCTATCTAAACTCCTAGCAACAAAAAGTGATGCTATTTCTCTCTTAACTTTACCCATTCCTTTACCTTTGCCTTTAAGCAATCCATATTGATCCCACAGATCCTTGGATCTTTGTCTATAATCCTCAGGAAGACTCTCCCAGTTGATCCAGGGTGGATTTCCTACAACATAGTCAAATTTACCCTTAAGCAATGGAGCAAACGCATTTCTGATTATGGAAGTCCAAATCTTATTCTTACCTGCTTTCTCAAGTTCATAAAATATGGAATACAATTTCTTTAACATTGAAAGGATGTGAGAATCGTCAATCGCTAGTTTATCCTTTATGAACTTTTCAAATTCATCCGGTGTGTACTCAAGTTCCACTTTTTCCGCAATGAAATCTAAAAGCTTTCCAAGCAATCCTTCATCAACTATTTGTTTTGGTATCTCAAAATTACCCGCTGATGTTCTTATGATGTAACTAGATCCGGTTAGTGTTGTTCTAGTTTCGATTAGCAACGAATCAGCGAGATAAACGGGGATTTCGATTTCTGCTTGTTCTCTTCCATGAAGCACATCAGCGATAGCAAGTAGATAGTTTGTTCTTGCTGCAAGAACTGCAAGTGGATTTAGATCATAGCCAACTATATTTTGTAGAATGTATTTTCCCACTATGTCTGTGAGATAGTGTCTGTCAGCATATTCTTTCAACCTTTTAATAGCCAAAATAAGGAATGTTCCTGAACCACATGCAGGATCAAGTAACCTAAGCTGGAGAGGATAAGTAGGATCTTCCTTTTCTTTTGCGAGCTTTTCAAAGTTCTCGATGGTATAGCCAATCTCATCAAGCACAAGATCAGCAAGCCAATCTGGGGTATAGTATTCTCCAAGATCGTGCCTAACTTTTCTTGGAACTAGATGCTGATAAAGTCGCTTTAGTAGATCTCTTGCGTATTCGGGTTCAAGGATTGGTGTCGCTGGTTCGTAATCAGCAAGTCTCTTAGCAATAAGAGAAACCACATTTGCAATGTCTTGATCAAATTCCTCCAAGTACCAACTGAAATAGTCACCCTCTACAAAGTTTGTAATACCAAGAATTTTCTTAAAGATTCCTCCACTTTCTAGTTCTTCAAGTTCTTTCTTAAGGACATTTAGGCCTCTTAAGTGTGCATCCTCTAACTTTGAAACATAAGAAACGAGCCATTTACCAGTACCAAAGAGATATGTGATCTCAGCTGCAAGAAGTTTCATGAGCAGTGCGTAGTATGTATGAATAGCAAAAAGTAAAGCCGTGTTATTAGCTCCTTTAAGGTTGTACTCTTTCTCAAGACCTTTAAGCTTCTCAGGACTATATCCACAGGCTTGTGAGAATAATCTTACCCAGTCCTCAAAAAGTAGCTTAGTTTTCCCACTTTTTGGATTAATGATTTTATTGTAAAAGACTCTTACAGCAGTCTTTGCAATATCACTTTTAGGACCAAAATCTCTTAAGAGCTCTTCAACGCATAATTTTTTCCTTTTCAATCCTCTAATAGCCTCTATAAGCCTTATTACGGTTTCTCTTGTAATGTCATATGGCCCTCTTAAAATCCATTGTTTATTTCGCTCATCGTATCTAACAAATGCTATTTTATCAGAAATTATCACACCTAAAAAGTGTTTGTATCTCTCCTCTACCTCAGCCTCCTTTTTTATATAGGATATGACCTGTTCTTTTGCTTTTGCTATATCTTTATCTCTTGTAAGTTTTCCAGGAGCCTTATATTCGATTATTACATGACCGTATAATGCATCTGCTCTACCACCAGAAATAAACGTATATTCATACCGAGCAAAGGGTATATCTTTTTCAGTTTCTCTGAGCTTAGAAATAATTTCATTTTCTATGATATTAGACACTCTGATTCTAAGTTCTTCCTCATTCTTTGCGAAAGTTGCCGCTTGCTTAATTCCCGAATAGACCTTATCAACATCGATTTCCATTTATTAACCTCCTTTCTTCTAGTTTTGTGCTCTTGTCCTTCCTTATAAATTTCTTACTCCCTTAGGACAAAAATATATTTTTGGGTACCACCTGGTTGGGATATTATCTTAAGGGAATATCTAGAAAAGCTTATGAAGTTAAGCTAAAAATATCCAACTGTGAAATATTGGATTTGCATAACTACTGAAGATAATTGGAAAATAATTAAAGAGAAAAACATTTGGGGTGTCCCAGAGAGACATAAGAATACGATTTCTAAAGTGAGACCTGGAGACAAACTCTTAATTTATCTTAAACAAGAGAAAGTCGGAGATAAAGTTAAAGAATCAAGAATAGTTGCTGTCTACGAAGCAGTTTCAGAAGTATTTAAAGAGTCGACAAGGATCTTTAAAGTTCCAAAAGGTATGGGAAATGAGATATTTCCTTATAGAATTAGAATAAAACCTGTAAATATTTTTGATAAACCAATTGAGTTTAAGCCTTTGATACCGAAACTCAGGTTTATTAAAAACAAAAAGAAATGGTCAGGACATTTAATGGGTAAAGCTATGAGAGAAATTCCTGAAGAGGACTATAAGTTAATTTTAAGTCAATTGTCTCAAAAATCATGAGGTGTTATTGATGGCCAAAATTATCGGTGTTGCATATCCCATTCCTAAGAAGTTTATTGATCGTTTCTTTAAAGAAGGAAAAAACGTTTTTGTTAAGCCAGCTACGGTGTGGAAACAGTTAAAGCCAGGAATGAAATTCGTATTTTATCAATCACATGAGGATACAGGATTTGTCGGTGAGGCAAAGATAAAGAGGATAGTTCTTTCGAAGGATCCAATGCAGTTTTTTGAAACCTTTGGAGATAGACTATTTCTAACAAAAGAGGAGCTCAAAGAATATATTAAATCGCAAGATCGTTGGAAATCTCCTGGAAGTAGAGAAAAGGTAAAGAAAAAACTTTGGATAGCAATAGAGCTTGAAGATATAAAGAAATACGATAAGCCAATAAAACCGAAACGCTTTATTCCGGTTAGTGGCCAATACTTAAAAGAGTAGCGGGTGATTATGAAGGTCGTATTTGTTTGTTCTCCATTCCAAGGAAAACATGAAAATATAGAGAAAGCTAAGAAGTATTGCAGAATGCTCGTTGATATGGGCTACATTCCAATAGCTCCTCATGTCTACTTTAGCCAATTTATGGATGATCACAATCCAGAAGATAGGAGAAGAGCTTTAGAGATGAATAAGAAGTTGTTAGAGTTCTGTGATGAGCTTTGGATTTTCGGAAATGAAATAACGGAAGGGATGAGAGAAGAAATAGAATACTTCAAAAGAATTAAAGGAGAGAACAAGATAAGGAGAATAACGGAAATAAAACTTTAAAACAAGGATCAAAGAAAAATATGGTGAAGGTGCTAAAAATGGATGTATTTGTTTATGTTTTAGATAGATTCATTCCAGTAGATTTAACGAGGAATGAGGTCCTAAAAGCATTTGAAGAAGATATACTAAAACCGTTTGAATTTATTAAAGAGACAGTCAAAAATGAGATGAAAGGCATAAAGAAAGTAGAGTTCTATGACAGTTACTTCAAACGTGACGATGAATTTCTAATAGAGTATTTGGTTGATTTCAGTAATGGTAGAGCCGCAGTTAAACTGATAGCTTCTGATAATCCAAGGAAATTACTCATGGATTATTATAGATATGAACGAAATAAGTACGGACAAAGCGAAGATTGAGAGTTCGCAATATATTATCTCTCGTTATTCTTCCAACTCATCAAGAATTCTTCTAATCCTTTCTTTCAGTTCTGGCAGATCTTTTTCAACAACTTCCCAAACAAGATCAAGATCGACTCCAAAATACCCATGAATAAGAACATCTCTCATTCCTGCGATTTGTTTCCAAGGCACATCAGGATATTTCTCTCTGAAATCCTGAGGTATATTTTTCACAGCTTCTCCAATTATCTCAAGTCTTCTGATAACTGCGTCTTGCAGCTGAAGATTTTCCATGAAGTCTTCCTTAGAAATACCCTGAGTGTACTCCTCAATTCTCTCAATACTTTCCATTATGTGCTGTAAAAACGTTTTTACGTCTTTTTTCATAGAATATCAACCTTCTCAGCAAGAATTTTGTCTTTGAGCAGAGGATGAATCGATTTATAGGTAAGAACATCAACTTTTCTCTTCAGCTTCTCTTCAAGCTCTATCTTAAGCCCTGCAAGATCAAGTAAACTCTTTCTACCTTCAAATTCCACAAGAATGTCAATATCACTCTTCTCAGTATATTCTCCTCTTACGATAGATCCAAATAGGGATGCTTTCTTCACATTATACTTCTTGAGTACTGGAAGTATTATTTCCTTTATTTCCTCTATTCTGTCCATCCTTAAACACCTAACTAACTTTTGTCTCTAAGCTCTAAAATATTTAACTCCAGCCAACAATTTCTACTTTGCATTAACACTTTCAGTAAATTCCCAACATAATATAACCAATTCTCTCAGCATCCTTCTTTTTTCTACTTCACCACTCTTTTTTCTTCTTTTTTTTTTTCAAAAACACAAAACCCCGGCTTGGAATTCACGGGAAACCGTTTTATGGGATTTATGGGTTTTATGTTTTTATTATGCGATCCTTTCAACAATCACACAGTACTTCTCTCTATCCCCAAGTATCCTCTTAACTCTCTCTGCAATCTTATCATCGGGAACGACAAATATAACGTCTCTTCCCATTCGAATGTTCTTCTCATAGTTTCTCAGCACCTGAGCTGGGTGATCGGCTCTTACCTCGATCTCAACTCCTGTTTCAATCCACTTATCGCCAACTCTTCTGTAAGCGATGATATCGGGCTGTTCTTTTCCTCCTCCCTGATGCGGAAACACAACAATAAACCCATTCTTCCTCAGCTTTTCCGCAAAGCTCAAAGCAAGTTTTTCATGGGTCTTTCCTCCCGCACTCGTGGATTTTGATTTCTTATATCCAAGAACTTCCTCAGACTTTTCGGTGAGCTCAACGACGATCTTTGGCCTGCCTCTCTTCTGCTTTACAACATGCCTCGTAACAAAACCAAGACTTTCAGCCCTTTCAAGCAGAGAGGAGAGCTCGCTTCCCCTTATTCCGGGCTTTATGCTTCTATATTTTTCAAATATATCGCTGACCTTAACCTCCCCCTCCTTTCTGAGTGAGTCGATTATGTTTATCAGCTCGAATATCTCGACATCCTCAACTACCTCGCAAATCCCCTCTTCAACTTCAAAAAGCTCCTTCATCCTGCTCAAAACATGATCAATGAAGCTGTTTCTCGCGAAAAGAGGAAGCGTTGAAATTTCGAAAACCTTGGTTTCGTTAAAAACCCTTCCGCTGATGTATACAATCGCTTTTCCATCTGGAAGTGCAACAAGCTTTTCCGCAAGCTCCTTAGAACCAAAGTTCCTTGAAATAAGAATTGCATCTTCACCAGAAACCCTGAAAACAATCTTTATCCCGGAATTTGATAAAACATCTCCAAGAAGCTCCTGCGATAGCTGAGATGTGTGCTGGTGTGCGAGTATCAGACCGATTCCGTATTTTCTGCCCTCCGCTATCATGTTTCTCAGGGTTTCGAGATGCGAGTAAAGATGAAACTCGTCTATCGCGAGAATGATTGGAAAATCCTTATCTCTCGACATAGCTGAGAACCATAGCTTCGTTACAATCGTTGAGCCTATCAGCACCGATATTATTTCGGATAGCTCTCCCTTGGGAAGTCTGAACGCTATCAGCCTTTTGGGAGCTATCAGCTCTTCCAAGCTCAGGCTCGAAAACTTCCTGCAGAGGATTTTGCTGATAAACGCATTCTTAACAAACGGTGCGAGCTTGTTGAGAACCGAGTCTGTTCTTCCTCTTGGTAGCCTTTTGAGCTCTTCCTGAAACTCTCTGTGCTGAATCTTTCCACTCACCAAATCGTAAAGATCCTTCAGCGTTGGTGAATCATCCTTCTCATAAAGTGCTCTCAGGCCATCCTGAAAGATTCTGTTAAGCGATGGTCCCCAGTACTGCACGCCATAGAGCTTCTTGAAAAACTCTGTGATCTCTGCAATCATCTTCTCGGCAACTATATCTCTGTTATCGCAACATGGAAGCTCAAGAGGGTTCAGCGAAAACCTTACCCTCAAAGGGTCGAACAGATAAACGTTTTCCAAATCTCCGGGATTAACAGCCCTTACAACATTCATTGAAAGATCTCCGTGAGGATCTATGACAATGCAGCATGCATTTTCCTCAAAAGCCTGAACGATTTCATTTGCTATTAACGTGCTCTTGCCTGTGCCTGTCGCTCCCAGAATGTACTGGTGATAAAGAAGATGGCTTAGCCTGATGAAAACGGGATATCTCACCCCTCTCAGCTCTCCGAATCCTACCTTTATCATTCATGCTCCCTTTAACGGGAGATGGGCAATTGCAGCAAGAGACGATGACATAATTCTGAATCCCTCAAAGATTGAGAGCTTTCTCTCCGCAATTCTATGGAAAATATCTCTTGAATTTCTCACTGGCGATGATAGAACTGGTTTCAGTTTTGCAAACCCGTTGAAAACCGAGAAGCTTCTCAGAATTCTCTCGCACTCATCTCTTGCGTTTTTCCACTTTTCTGAGAAAGCTGAAACTGCCACTCTGAGCCTGAATAGTGGGTATTCTCCCGAAAACGTTTCTATAACTGTTCTTTCTGGTTTGAAAAGAAACTGAATTATGCATGGGTTTCTGATCGCCGAAATTACGTGAATTAAAGGATCGTAATCGAAATCTTCAAGTGTTTTTAGACCGAGAATGCTTCCTTCGAGCTTCAGGAATCCGGAAGCTACGTAGCCTTTAGCTTCCGGGAATGCCTTTTTCGGGTATTCAAGCTTTGGAGATGGGTAAACAGCTGAAAGCCTATATGCAAGCTCTCCCAATTTTTCAAACCTGTTCGATGAAAGGTAGAATTCAAGATCCTCTTCCTTCCATATCTCGATTGAGTATGTTGCCTTTTTGCTCCACAAGATTTTCAGAGCTTCTTCCAGAAGCAACAGGTTGCTGAAAGAGGTTTCTGATGGAATGAACCTGACTACTTCTGGAAACTTCAGATGCCTGAAACTATCTGGAGAAAATTCATTTACTCCGTTAATCCATCTTCTTATCCTATCGAGCATTTTTGCCTCGCCTCCCGTTTTTTAAAGCAGCGATCCCGAAAAGCGAGAAAGTTCCGAGAATTGTTATGTCGCTTCTTCCAGCAAATATGCCTGAGATCGCTGCAATCACGCACGCAAATGCTATGAAGCCTGTCAGTGATTTCACAAGTATTTTCATCAGGAATCCGAGGACTATGCCTGTCAGAAATACCAGAAGCAGTTCGTTCATCTTTTTCTCACCTTTTTGAGCAAGCTCTTTGTTATTTCGTGCTCGTAAAGTACGAGGAATAGCAGGGAGAGTACTTCGAACTGAAGAGCCTCTATGATTTTACCTCCAAGTCCTTTCATCACGGCGAGCAAAGCAAAGAGTATGCAGAAAGCCGAGTAGATTGCAGCTTCTGTGCTCATTTTTTCAAGGGTTCTGAAAGGATAGGGTTTTTCCTTCATGCGAAGTTTTATGTTGTGGAGAAAGAAAAAGCGGAAGAGAGAGGAGAGTGCAGAAAAATTTATTGTGGATAGTAACAAACAGTATTTATTTTATGAATGAATTACAGAAAAGAAGGCCTATAGGATGCATTATTGTTAAAGATAATGAAGGACAAGAAGTAAACATTTGTGTGGGGCCTAAGGGAGACTTAGGAGAAAAAATAGTCATAATAGACTCCGATAAGAAAGTTAAAGGATTCGAGAAGACTGAAGATGCGATTAAGTTTCTCAAAAAGATAGGTGTACCTTTTGAAGAACGAAAAAGAGCTACTGAGTTTATATTGGAGAATTTGAGAGCTGCAGAGATTATGTACGACAGACTTGGATTTGATAGTAAAATCAGCCCTTCTTTATTAGATTTTGGCATAGAAAAAGAAAGGTTCAGAAAATAATCTAGATTCTTGGCACACTTTCATGCACCTTCAAAACTCTTCTCCATGAATCCACATCCTCTGTCAAAGGTAGCGGATCAAACGTTCCTAAATAGATGTATCTCCACATCTCCCGATCAAGAAATATCTTGCAAGCTTTTCCTCCATACTCCTCTATCAAATCTTCATAACCCTCAAATTCGTAAATCGCATCATCTGCTTTAAAAACAATCAGATTTCTGTCCTTATCAATGCTCAGCCTTTCGATGAATTCATCATAGTACTTTGGAATTTCACTTCTGTTCAGCATGTAAAACGGAAGTTCAGGCTCGGAATCGTCGTTGACAAAAGCATAAACATAGTCACAGAAAATGCTTCCTGAAGCTCTGAAAATGATTTTATGATTCCTGTAGTCTATCACGCTCTTTGCAATGTTTTTTATCACGTCTTTCTGCTTTCCATCTCTGTAAAAAAGGACATCGCTATACAGAAGCTTCCAGCCAAGCCAATCTCTTTTAAAGGAAATCGATTCTGGAAGATACTGGGTTTCCTCGACGAATTTCACGAGTTTATTGATATTCATGGCTAATCTTAATTTCCGTGTAGAATTAATGGCGAAGAAAGAGAATGTTGCAGATTAATGCAATTTGCAATTCACTCTCTTCTGTCTTATAATTCATCATGAAGACGTGATTCCTTATGAAGGAGATCAAAGACATCATCAAAGAACACATCCAGAAAAACAAGAAAACTAGTATATGCTACGACTACGATAATGGATGCATTGAGATAAACGGGAGAAAATACATGACTGGACAACTCTCATTCAGCGAGGTTGGTAGAGCTGTAAAGGACGCACTTAGAGAAGTTTACGGAGACTATAGAACGATACCATACACCTTCAACTCAGAAGCATATGAGAACGAGAAGTTTAAGGCAGAAGTGCTTGCTCTGGGATTTGAGGGTATTCTCAGGTTCAGCATTCTAAGAAAAGAAAAGTAGTTTTTCTTCTTTCCTTTTTAATTGTCAAAGTATAGCTGCCTCCTCTTCTTCTATTTTAGCTCTGACTATTATTGAAACTAGAATTGCAAGGAACATCGTTGAGGCGGAGAGATAATCCCCTAACTCCATGTTGAACCAGATATAGGTCGCTGTAAACGTAAAGTAATAGACCACGGTGCTCAATCTTTTCATGAATATGAAAGCAAAGGAGACTCTGAACAGAAGATAGAGTGTTTGGATAAGGAGCACAAGTATAGCCACATTAAGCACGTTCGCTACTGGAGAAAAACCTGCAAACGATTGTTTTAACACACTAATTACAAGTGCTAGGACATAACCTTCAATTGCACCTGAGATACCATTTACAAATCCATTGAGCACACTCTCTTCGGGAGTGTAATATACCATAGTGCAAATCTAGACATTCAAACTTTTATACATTGCAATTAGCTCAGTCTTGACAATCTTTTTGAGTAACGCAATCAAATTCTAACATGTCTGGAATCTTCAGAAAATGTCCCTTTTGCAAGGAGGATGCGATACTGAAGACAGTAGAGCCTGATTTCAGGAAGGGAGTGTTTAGAAGAATCTTTGAATGTAAAAACGGACACGAATTCAGTGAGGAAGTAAGCTTCGATGAAGAAAGAAAATGGGTAAAGGAAGTTTTTGAGGAAATAAGCAACAACCTCAAAAACTCTTCAGATTGAAATTTTTGCTCTAGTTTCTCTTATCTTTCTCATGAAAAAGTCCCTGAACTCCCGGTCGTTCCACAGAGTTTCCATTATCTCGTCTATCATCTGCCTTCTAACCTCTCTCTCAAGCAGCTTTTCTGCCTGCTCATCAAGCGGGAAGAAGCATCTCTGACAAACCCTATTCGTTGCTGGATTCATCTCACCACACCTCAAACATTTCTTTGGCTTCAGCAACTCACCATCTTTTTCACTTTCCTCCATTTCGATACCGTAAAGCTTCAGAATCGCTTTATCCACGTCTCTACCGGATAGATGCACGTAAACACTTGCCATGTCGCTATCCTGAACCCAACCAAAGAACTCCTTCATCTGCGCTTCAGTAAGAAAGTTTGCAAGATGCGTAGCCCTTGCATGCCTGAAGGCATGCGGGTTCACGCTCTTTCTAACCCCTGCCTTCTCCGCAATGACCCTGAGAATTGTCCTCAGTGAGTTATATGGCAACCTTTTGAGGTTTCTTAGCGAGATCCAGAGCCATGCTTCCGGATCATCATTAAACGGATGCATGTTCATCCATTCCGCGAGGTAAGGAGCCGAAGAAACGAGCCTTATCCTTCTGTAACCAGTTTTACCGTGAACAACAATTATAGCACCATACCTGTCAAACTGAACGTTTTTCATCTTCATCGACAGAAACTCTCCAACTCTACAGCCCGATTCATAGAGAACTGCAACTATAGCCTTATCTCTTGTAGTCTGTGCAGCATCTATCATCTTTTTGATATCCTCTTCTGTGAGAATCTCTTCGGGAAGTTTTTTGTTCTTCACGTCGTTGCATTTCAGCCATGAAATCAAATCTTCCTTTCCAAGCCATCTGAAGAACTTTTTAATCGATCGCTTGTAGTCATATTTCGTCCAGTCCTTGAATGGAGACGCGTTTATTACTGCGACAACTTTTTTGAGATCTTCTTCAGTTGCCTTATCAAAGTCCTTTCCAAGCCACTCCGCAACCTTTCTGAGGATATAAGCGTATTTCTGAACTCTTCCTGCTGTTATTCCTTGTGCAAAGCAGTCGTTGCAGAATTTTTCTATTAGTTGCTTGTTTTTCTGAGAAATATTTGACTGTCTTAGAAGCCTTAATGCTATTTCATATCTTTTCCAGTAGCGATGTATGTTCATTCTCCACATCCAGATTTGTTGTTACTGCTCTCATATATTGGGGGAGGCTCTGTTAATTGCAAATGGCGCCCCGGCCAGACTCAGATAGATTTTAACAGAGCCTCTATCCCCATTATAGCTGTAATCCAAATTATAAATTTAGTTATATTCAAATGCTGTATTTAAATTTAACTTTGCAATCTACTCCTCTAACCTTTAAAAATTCTCATTCAGGAATTCCAATCATGTACGGTTACGAGGATCCCGTATTTCGCCAGAAGGAAGTTTTAAGTCCTGATTATCTTCCTGATCATTTACCGCATCGAGAAAAGGAGATAAAGGCGATATCGAGCATTATAAATAGTGCACTGAAAAATCCTTCAAGCGTTTCGAATATATTCATCTATGGTCCTCCGGGAACCGGAAAAACAGCTTCTGTGAAATTCATTTTCAGGAAGCTTGAGGAGGAAACCAGTGCGTTTACAGTTTATCTTAACTGTTTTCGCGTGAATACGAGAATGGGTGCACTTTACTCGATAATCCTTGAATTCTTCAGAAAGGTAAGACCTACAAGAAGAATTCCCTCAAGAAGAGGCATAGCATATGACGAGCTTTACGATCTGCTTATCTCAGAATTGAGAAAATCTAGAGTCTTTCCTGTGATATGCTTCGATGAAGTGGATCACCTTTTCCCGAGAGGCTCTGAAGTACTTTACGATCTCTCAAGGCTCAAGGAGGAATCCATTCCGGCACAGATAATCATGGTCACCAACGATCAGTTCGTCTTCATGAATGTTGATCCACGCATAAAAAGCTCTCTTCGCCCTGTTGAGGAAATTCCCTACAAACCATACACTTTCAAACAGATGAAGGAAATAATTCAGATGAGAGTTGAGTTCGCATTTCACAGAGGAGTTGTTGATGAAGAAGCAATAGACTATCTTGCTGAGGTTGCCTGCGAAATGGGAGGAGACGTGAGAATAGCGAGAGAAACTTTGCTCAGAGCCGGAGAACTTGCAAAGAAAGATGGAAAATACAGGGTTACCGTTGACCACGTGAAAAGTGCTCTTTCAGAATCGCAGTTCGCAAAGGCAAGATGTATGATTGATCAACTCTCTTCAAACGAGAAAAAGATAATTTCTCTTATCCCCGAAAATGGTATTTTTTATTCAGAGTTCTATGAGCTTTACAGGAAAGTATATCCTCAGGGGCTAAAGGACAGAATGCTGAGATACTATCTTGAGAGACTTGCTAGCTACGGACTAATAAGCATGGAAAGAAGAGGAATTGGAGGTAGTTATTTTATAAGGCTAAATGTGCCGAGGAAGGTCTTAATTTGAACACTACTCTAAATTTTACCAAAAATCTTCTTGATAGGTTTCAAGAAAGAGTAAAGAAAAATTTAAGGTCATTTTATTACTAGACTTTCTAAATGGCATTTCAAATTCCAGTATGGAAATTCAATGGAGTAGTTTCAATAAGCACAGTAACTGCTAGACTGAGCCAAATAAGTAGGAATATTTCTCTTGCAGCAAACAGAAATGTAAATTCAACTCAGATAGGAAACATAAATATAGATCTTCCGGTTCTTGAGCTAATAAATCTGGGATACACAGAAAAGCAAATCACGGGAATTGATGATAATGTTATAATGTATAACTGGGGTATAAGGTTATCTCTCTATACTCCTCCTATTCCTCCACCACCACCAGTTTCTTATCTTTATGAAAAGTATTTTTCCGGAGATCTATCAGGAGTTATTGGTGAAAGTGTGTTTGTTTATTATCTAACAGAAAATTTGGGGATATCTCCATACTACATAGCCCATTTAAGACCTCAGAAGAGGAAAGATGAACTTTCTCCGGATTTCATTATATATGACCGTTCTAAGAAGCTTGCCAGTCTTCTTGGAACCACCAATTATCAAGATGAGATATATGCAGAAGTTAAAGGCTGTATGGGTGATATTGACGATAAAAGGATTGAAAGAGCAATAATGCAACTATCGCGCCTCGTTACATCTAGTAATCAATATGGCTTAATCTTCCTACTGAATAGACCGAGAGGTCGTGAAAAGTATAAAGCAACAATTGTTGTTGTGAGGGGGTAAATTCATGAATGATAGTAAGAAAGAATTTGTCGGAAAAATAATTTCTGCCTATAATGCTATAAGGGATTATGTATGGATAGGCGACTTTGAGGAGGTAAGAAAAATTCTCCAAGAAATAAAAAGGATTAAAGAAGTAGAGATGTGCATTAAAGAAAGGGAAAAATGGGATAAAATTCTTAAGAAGATAAAAGAAGACTTAAAGAAGATCCCAGATAAGAAGGAGAGAAACTCAATAAAAACTATTAAGCTAAAAGAGGAAAGTCTAAAAATTGACACTGAAAAAGTTGTCTATGGGTCCATTTTAAAGGACCTGTTGAAAATCGAAGAAATGGTAACTCCTACTCTTTTTAACTTCTTTGAGCAGAAACAAATGATAGTAAAAGAAAGGTTTTTTAGGTACACAATACTTGAAAAAACTGATAGAGAATTTGAAGTTCGAGCATTAGTAGAGAAAATACCTGAAAAAAGAGCTATAGAGCATCTTGTAAAGGTGGCTCAAGAAAAAGGTTTCACTGTTAGCAAGCCAAACATTAATATTCATAGCTTCTCCATAGAACTTTACTCAGACACTTGTTATATCAAGATACGCGGCATTTATCCAAGGATATTGATTAATCTCTCCTTCTGTACATCACCAAAGTATGATGCCGTTCGCGAGTATACAGAATTAATAATAAAGTCGTTGGTACAATCTTAATAATGTAGATCTTTATTGAAAACATCTCTGATAATTAATTTGATAAAGCTGTAAAATTCTTTAACCAACTCTGAACAGAATTAAAGCTACCATTGAAAATGGAAATTATTAATACTTTATGAAGCAGTAGCTATGCATTGCTCTTCAGTGCTAGAATTTCCTCAAACTTAAACCTCCACTCTCCTTTCCTCAATTTTTCTCTCAAATCTTTCAGCGTAATCTCTCCCCTATTAAGCATCTCCTCAACTTTTCTCCACTCGTACTCATGCCTGTACTTCTTTCCTGTCATCTCGCTTATCAGCCTGTCAATAGCCGAGAAATACAGTGTCATGATTCCAAGCCTTTTCGCCATGTGCAGGGCTTCGTTGCTCCAGCCCAGACCAATCATTATCGGCAGAACATTTCTTGAATTTCCAAAAGCTGCCTTAACTCTGTCATCAAAGTTCGCAACATGCTCCGGCT
Organism: Thermotogaceae bacterium; assembly: GCA_027065235.1. Classification (GTDB taxonomy): domain Bacteria; phylum Thermotogota; class Thermotogae; order Thermotogales; family Thermotogaceae; genus JAGHBG01. The sequence goes on from JAMOOR010000086.1 coordinate 46,915, forward strand.
TCACAAGCGTGTACTTGCACTCTACGGGTATTATCAGATCCAGAGAACTTCTTCCTTCGGCCATCACGTTGAAAGCGTAGAAGGTTCCCCTTATCAGAACATCAAACTCAAGCTTTCTACCCTTTTCCGTAACAATCCAGACGTTTGCTACTTTCTCATCCCTGAAAACGAACGGAATTGAAAACCTGCTGAGCTCAGGATTGTTTCTAAGCTCTTCGGAGCTGCAGAGAATCTGAAACAGCCTTGCAACGAGCTTCTCGTAGAAGCTTCCTATAACCGCTCTTATGTTTATCCTCGCGAGGGACTTGGCTATTTCCTTCTTCAGCTTTTCCTCCCAGTCCGAGTCAAGATCAACCAAGAAGCTTTCATAACCATAGCCGGATTCAGATTTTGGAACAACATACCCGAGCCAGTCGATGAAAGAGTCTCTCTTAAACTCAGGAATCTTAACATCGACCTTAACATCTCTTACGGAGCTTTCAACGTTTATCTCAACCTCTATGCACTTTGCAACCTTTCTGACGTGATATCTCACTTCATCTGGCGTGAGATAAAGCTCGGAGACTATTCTGCTCACAGGCACAACTTTCTCGCTCTTGACAAGATCCCTGATCGTTCTCAAAACTTCATTCTCCCTTATATAACGCTCCCTGTAATTTTCGAGCTGCTCTTCCGTAAAATACCAAACCCACTTTCCATCAATCTTTCTTCCTCTCAAACCATCCTTTCTCAGAGGCTTCAGAACAGCTCTGGTTAATGAGGAAGTTGCGTTGTAAAAATCTCTCTTCGTTTCTATCCTGTAAACGTTATACCTCTCGTTAAGCCTTTCAAGAATTTCCTCAACAGTTAAGGCAGTTTCTGAATTTCTCAGAATTTCAAGCACGAGATCTTTCTTCTTAACCTTGCTGCTTTCTTTCTCCTTGATCATTTCGTAGGAAACGAATCTCGCCGAGTATTCCTTTCCGTTGAGCGTGAATTCCACTGTTCTTCCGGCGTATTCTATCGGGGCGTAGAGATATGCCCTCACGTTCTTGCTGTCCATGCTCGCATACGGAGAAACGGGATAATCTTCAATCTTAACCATGCTCTCCGTTCTTGAGATCTTGCCCTTTTTGAAAAGCCTTCTCAAAGCATGCTCTATCTTATCGGACTCTCTCCAGTTAATGGATTTTGAATCTCTCTTCTCTCTGATCCCGAAATACTCCTTGAAGTCCGCAAGACACAGAGGTCTCTTCTTTTTCTCAAACAGCTCATTAAAGGCTTTCAGAACGTATTCGCTTTTGTAAACCATGACTTTAGATTTATCATGCGATGTTCCACTATTTTTGTGACATCTCAGGTGACATTTCTCTGATTTTTCACAGTTCGTTTTCACGTGCTACACAAAGCGGGGCTACTAACCATTACTAATAGCTCAAATATAATTTTCTAAAAACTATTAAAACTAACGTGTTGCTTGTAGCTCAATATTCGAAAGATGATGATTATATGACACAGTGTTATACGATTTTCACCAAAATTTCCAAACCGCCAAATGATTATATATTTCCCTTGAATAGTCTTATATCATGAAGGAAATCGACGGAAACGAGCTTGAGAGGATAGTTGAGAACGGGTTGGTAGTTGTGGATTTCTATGCGGATTGGTGTGCTCCGTGCAGATTCCTAAAGCCTATCCTTGAAAAGGTTGAAAGAGAATTTAGGGAAATAACGTTTGTAAAGGTGAATATTGAAGAGCATCCAGAGATAGCATTCAAATACGGGATAACGAGCATTCCAACCGTTCTGATCTTCCAAAACGGTAAAGTTGTTGGGGGTTTTGTCGGAGCTTTACCGGAAGAAGCGATTAAAGCCGAAATTCTAAAAGCCCAAGCAATGATTCGCTAAATCTTGCCATTTTTTATTTCGTCGAGCCATCTCTTGAGCATTCTGACTGTAATCTCTTTAAATTTGTTAAAATCTACTGCCTTATAAACGTATTTATATCCTCCACTCTTTAAAATCTTGTATTCTCTTTTTACAAGCCCTCTATCCATCAAATTTTTTAGCGCTTTGTAAATTGAGCTATTATCTTTTCCAAGTTTTTCAGCAATCGCGTTCACATCTAGCTGGGGATTTTTGAGCAGTGTAAGGTAAACCTCCATCTCCAAGCACGATATACCAAAAGCACACTTCAGAATGCATTTGAGGTTTTGATCACACTTCATACCTTTACGAACACCATCTTCATGTTCTCCTTCATTGGCATGAACTTGTAGCCACATCTACACTCCAGCTCATCCGGAATGTCCATTATATTTTCAAATTCAGCGCAGATGTCTCTACATCTTGGGCAGATAACCTTAAACTTCAGCTTGAGCTTTCCCTTTTCAACGAGCTTTAAGCAGAGGTTTGTAGCATGACAAACACTCGTATTAAGCTTTTCCGCTAAAACATCTGGCTCGATCTCTCCCGAAATCAGTTCAAGAACTCGATCGAGCTCCGACATAAAAACAAATAAAAAATTGATTAGCCAGCCTGAACTCCGCTGAGTAGAGACTTAATCTTCTTCTGCAGATCTTGCAATCGCTCTTTTAGCTTCTCCTCCTGCCTCTCCAAAGCCTTAATTCTGATCTCGAACGTGTCCTTTTTCTCCTTTAGCTCTTTTAGAATGTCCTCCTTCGAAGTTTTGACGAGGATCGTTCCGACAGTTTTAAATATCGGAGTGTCGTCACCGACCTTCTCCACTTCCTGAATGGCATTTTCGGTCTCCTTCAACGAGTTTTCAAGTTGAACCTTCTGCGTTACCACCATCTGAAGCTGTTGCTGAAGTTGCTGAAGCTGGGCAATCATATTCTGAACCTGAGGAGGAAGTTCACCCATTATAACACCTCCAAACACGCTTTAATCAACCTCAACCAAGCGTTTACAGCCGCTCTAAGGTCTGCCAACTCATCCGCCTCAAGCTTTAGCATTAGCCTACCTCCATCTAAATAAACCTTTGCCTTGCTTATCGCATCCCTCTCATCAACCTTCAATGCTCGGTATAGGATTTCGGCTTTCCACTCCTCCATCTCAAAAACGAACTCAGCCTCCAACTTTAATTCCTCCTCTCCTCTTTATCTTCATTTTGAAAACCAAAACATCCTCATACCAAAACTCCAACGTTATCCACTCCTCATCTCTCCTAACGTAAACCTTCTTCTTCGAATCAATCTTCCTCGCGAGCTTTAAACCTGCTTCGCTTTGAGGAAGAGCTCCCAATAAAAGTGGATCGAACGGAGCTTTGCCGACGAAGACGACGGGACTGTCATCCATCTTAACCTTCACGATGTTACTGACGTTGAAGCGAATCCTCAGCAGTTCTCCCTTCTCCGGGTGGACGATCTTAAGAATCGCTGGATTTCCCTTAACTTCTTCTATGATCGCAAGGTTTTCGTTCTTGTTTAGCATGGAATAAAGTTCTTCCAAGCTTAGCTTTCCTCTCGTAACGTATCTCCAATTCATAAATCTGGCCAAAGCTTTTGCTAAGCTTCTCGTCCTTCTGCTCGGTTTTCTTGATGTCGTGAGAATCACGTAACTTGGACGTCAAAAAGATATATAATGTTGTGCCAGCTATCTCCGTGAGCTTGAAGGAAGCTTTAAAGGGTAAGGTGAGTGATGAGGAACTCAGGAAGGTTACAAGGAGTTTTGAGATAATCGGAGATGTTGTTCTTATCAATCTACCAGATGAAGTTCTTCATCTCAAGGATCTAATCGTTCAAGCCATTCTGAGCAAACACAAACATGTCAAAACTATTCTGAGAAAGGTTGGAGAGGTTGAAGGGATTTACAGAGTTGCGAGGTATGAGCCGATATATGGTGGAGAAACAGAAACGATCGTCAGAGAGCACGGATGCAGATTTTTGGTAGATCCCACCAAAGTTTACTATTCGGTCAAGCTTTCGGGAGAGAGGGAGAGGATTGCAAAGCTTGTGAGGCCGGGAGAAAGAATTTTGGTTATGTTCGCTGGCGTCGGACCTTACGCGATCGTAATAGCGAAGCTTGCAAAGCCTAAGGAGGTGATCGGAGTTGAGATAAACCCCAAAGCCGTCGAGTATTTCCGCAAGAATGTTGAGCTGAACAAGGTTCGGGATATCGTGAAGGTTTACGAGGGAGATGTGAAGGAGGTCGTTCCGAAGCTTGAGGGAAAGTTCGACAGGATTTTGATGCCAGCTCCGTATTCAGCTGAAGATTTCGTCTATCTGCTCAGAGACAAGGTGAAGGTCGGGAGCTACATTCACTACTACACCTTCGCCGGCGAAGAGGAGGAAGATGAGATTCTACCAACGAAGGTGAAGGATCTATTCAAAAAACACGGGATGATAATCGAAATCGAAAAGATCAAGACTTGCGGTAGCTTTGCTCCCCGTGTCTACAGATACGCCGTCGATCTTAAAATCGTCGATCTGATTTAGCCGATCTCTATCTCCAAGTAATCTTTGCTCGCCCTGATGTTCGTAATCCTTCTCCCGATCTCGAATCTGACCTTATCCGAAATTCTCTCCGAAGGCAGTCCGATGGATGAGAATACATAACCCATCAGAAGGGCACTGTTCACGAAGAATAGCCCGGCTAAGCCCATCTCCAAGAAGAGTCTGAAGTTTTGCTCACCCATCCTCTTATCGTATCCCCTTTCTCTTAGCCATCTCTCGAACTCTTGCAAAGTCAGGGATATCTTTTTACCCATATCGCTCAATCGATCCGGCAGAATATAACCGTTTAGGTGATCGCATGAGAGGAGAGCTGATAACTCCCGATGGGGAGATTTTGAGGGGTGAGCTTGTGATGGATGGCAATAGGGCGAAGTTCGAGGAGTGCGAGTGCAAGCCGGAATTCGTGTTCGCTCCGACATTCTTCAACGCTCACACCCATTTAGGAGATTCGGTTGCGAAGGATCCACCCTTCTTAAGCTTAGAGGAGCTCGTGGCTCCCGGCGGATATAAATTCAGAGTTTTGACAGAATCGAGCGAAGATGAGCTCGTAGAAGGAATGAAGGATTCTATAAAGATTGCATTCGAAAGTGGAACCACCGCACTGCTCGACTTCAGGGAGGGGGGTATTAAGGGTCTGAATCTGCTCAAGAAGGCGGACGATCTGGGGATCTGCCTTCCTTTAGCGAGGCCTTCGAGCTTGGATGAAGCGGAAAAACTGTTGAACCAAGCTTTGGGCTTTGGGATGAGCTCGACGAGAGATCACGACTTCAGATTTCTGGAGGAGCTCAGAGAGATCGCAAGGAAGCACGATAAGATGTTCGCGATCCATGCTGGGGAGAGAGATAGCGAAGACGTAGAATCGGCTCTCTCTCTTAATCCAGATCTGCTCATCCATATGAACAAGGCTGACGAGAGGTTGCTTAGGAAGGCGATGGATGAAGGTATTCCAATCGTCTCATGCATTCGCTCTAACTCCTTCTTCGGTCTTCTCAATCCGAAAAATTACAGGATTATGGCGGAATACGACCGCTGGTTGCTTGGAACTGACAACGTCATGATAGCCAAGCCCTCTATGCTCGAAGAGATGCACTTTGCATCTCTATTGCTGAAAAACGATTTGGCAATCTTTAAGGCAAGCGTTAGGGGATTTGAACTCTTCGGTGGGGATATGGGATTGATAGTGTTCCATAGAAGGAGGAACTTCAAGAATTCGAAAAATGTTCTAGCTACGCTCGTCAGAAGGGCCGGGGTTGAAGACATCGAGAAAGTTTTATTGGTTACGTTGATTTACGATTAAAGTATAGATTTTATATACTTTCGCCCCGTTAGTTAACTAACCGGGTGTTAGTATATTCTTCGATCCGAAACCGAAAACGAGACGGGAAGATCTATACGATAGAGAAAAAGAGCTTGAGGAGCTCGAAAGAGCTTTAAATAAGCATCCATTGAGCCATACACTTATATTCTCTTCTTAAACTCCTCTGGCAACTTTAGGATGCTCGCCAATCCGATCAGATTTTCCTTCGATAAAGTTCCGTCTGCAACCTCCTTCAGAACCTTCTTCGCGTTAAAAGCTATGCCTAAACCAGCATTTTCGATCATTATCCTGTCATTAGCACCATCTCCAACGGCTACTATGTTTTCCTTACTTATACCCTCCTTCCTAGCTAGCTCCTCGATGATTTTTGCTTTCTCCTCTGCATCTATTATCCTTCCCTTTATCTTGCCCGTAAGTTTCCCGTCTTTAATCTCAAGTTCGTTGCCGAAGGCGTAGTCCAATCCGAGCTCGTTCTTCAGCTTTTCCGTAAAATACGTGAATCCACCGCTGACCAATGCGATTTTATATCCTGCCCTCTTCAAAGCCTGAATTAGCTCCTTAGCTCCTTCTGTAAGCTCGATCTGGTTGTAGATCTTTTCGAGGACTTCGACGGGCAAACCTTTCAGCAGTCTCACCCTTTCGATCAAAGCCTGCTTGTAGTCCAATTTGCCCTCCATGGCTTTCTTTGTAATTTCTTTCACCTCCTTCTCAACTCCAGCCGCTTTGGCGAGCTCGTCGATTATCTCCGCATCGACTATCGTTGAGTCCATGTCGAAGACTATTAGCCTCTTTTCCCGCTTGAAAATCGAATAGGGCTGAATTACGATGTCTAAACCATAGCTTTCCACTTCCTCCTTGAGCTGTCTCTTTATTTCGTTGGGATTGGCATCTCCTATATCAACCACGAACTCTATCGAGATTAGCTTGTCTCTTGCAGTTAGAGTGGTTCTTTCGATGTTTACGTTGTGTTCGAGCAAAATTTTGGTTATATCTCTGACTATTCCTATCCTATCCCTTCCCAAAACTGTTATAACGTATAGATTCTTCTCCTTTTGCTTTGGTCTGACGAATGGAGTAAGGTGAACGTGAACACCCAACTCTTTCCCTTTCTCCTCAAGCAGACCTTTCAACTCTTCGATTGAAATCGAACACCTCTCGATGTCGCCTATGATGAACATGACGAACAAGCCTTGAAGGACATTCTGCTCGATATCCACAATGTTTACGTTGTTGTCAGCCAAGATCTTCGAGATTCCGTATATTATTCCCGGTCTATCTGGGCCGTAAACTGATACGGCGATCAGCTTCACAATGGAATTTTTCTCTGATCGATTAAAACGTTAACGACAAAGCTTATTACCGGAAAAACTAAATAATTAATAATGTTGTTCTTTAAGCCCAACGTCGATAAGCTTAAGGAGAAGGGGGATGTTAGAGGTCTGATCAAGGCTCTGAAGCATAAGGACGTTTCGATAAGGAGAAATGCTGCTAAGGCTTTGGGTGATTTGAAGGCGAGCGATGCAATCGATGCTCTCATCAAAGCTTTGAGCGATGAGGATGTCGGCGTTCGAATTGAGGTTGCGAGGGCTTTGGGAAAACTCAAGGATTCTAAGGCTATCGAACCTTTGCTCGAAGTTGTGAGAAAAGATGAAAGCTTGGATGTAAAAATAGAGGCTGCTAAAGCTCTGAAGGAGATCGGATACTCAAAGGCTACTGAGCTATTAGTCGGATTGGTTTCGCAGTCGCTTAAGATTCCGAAGGAGATGGCGGAAAAGATCGTGAGCGAAGGGAAGATAGTAGATGCTATCTTAGATAAAAAGAAATTCATCGATAGGTTCTTCAAACGTAAAACTTAAGTTAGGATTTCTTAGACTTCGAGAGATGATCGAATTTTACAATAGAGAAAGAGAGATTGGAGAGATACTGAGAATTATGAAGTCTCGCCCTGATCTAATCACTTTCGTTTATGGCCCGATCAATTCGGGGAAGACCGAGCTGTTTCAGTATCTCATCCGCCGGTTACCGAATGAATTCGTCGTGTTCTATGTGAATTTGAGGGGAAGATTCATAAAGGATTACGACGACTTCTTAAGGGTTTTGTTCAAATTGGAGAAGGATGATCAAACGAAACTGCTCAAGATGATAGTAGATCAATCGATCAAGCTGTTAACGTTCAAGGGGATACCCGTTTCTGAAAGCGTTATCGAAGCGATCTTTGGTAGAGATAGATCGGAGGATGTATTCGAATTTTTAGAAGATTATTTAAGCGGTATAGCGGAGAAACGTAGGCCGATTTTGATTTTAGATGAACTTCAAGTGATAGGTGATTTGAAAGTGGACGGTCTTCTGATTTACAAGCTCTTCAACTTCTTCATCAGGCTTACGAAGGAACTACACATCTGCCACGTTTTTGCGATCACATCCGATTCTCTGTTTTTGGAGAGAGTTTACGAGGAGGCTATGC
>JAMOOR010000087.1 GCA_027065235.1 Thermotogaceae bacterium
GGTTTTACAAGGGCTTCTTACTTGGAATGCTTGCGATAACGATAAATGGATACATGGTAGAAAGTGAGATGGAAAGTGGCTATGGAAGGCTTGATGTGGTGATATATCCGAAGGATAAAGGCTATGGGAAGTATGCAGCGATTTTTGAAGTGAAAAGAGCAGATGATGAGAGCAAGCTGAAGGAAAAGGCGAAAGAAGCGCTGCAACAAATAAAGGAAAGAAAATATTATACAAAGATGAAAAGCTTAGGATACGAAGTAATAGGTTTTGGAATAGCTTTTTATGGGAAAAATGTTTACATTGATACAGAAAATCTCTAACGCTTTGACATAGCAGGGGTAGCAAACAAGGAATCATAACGGAGGTGAAAACTTTGAACAAAGGTATCTTGATAAGAGAATACGTACTGACAACTTTCGGGCTACTGCTTACTGCACTGGGACTTGATATGTTTCTTGTTCCCAATGGCATAGCCGCTGGAGGAGTCAGCGGGCTTTCCATGATACTTTCTCATTTTACCAGCATTCCAGTTGGTATATGGATGTACATATTAAATGCGATATTATTCGCCATAGCTTTTATAACCATAGGGTTTGACTTCAGCACAAAAACTATTTATTCAACCTTTATGTTGAACTTCTTTGTTGACCTTTTTGATAGAATCGTGCCTATCTGGAGATATGCTCCCCCACATGTTCAAGATGTTGACTACATCCTTGCGGTTCTATTCGGTTCAACATTGACCGCAATAGGAATGGCGATTACATTTTCTCAAAACTCGTCAACCGGGGGAACCGACATAATAGCAAGGATTGTCAACAAATACTTTGGAGCCGCTATAGGTACAACGCTTATGATCATTGATTTCACGATAGGTTTTTCATCTATGTTCTCTTTTGGAATAGAAAGGGCTATGTACGCAATATTAGCAATTATTATAAATGGTATGATGATAGACTTCGTCCTTCACGGTATTGAAATGTCAAGTAAGGTGATAATATTCACAGAAAAAACCGATGAGGTTATCGATTTTATACTAAATGAACTCAAAAGAGGCGCAACGAAGATACCGTCAATAGGTGCCTATACTGGAGAAGAAAAAACCCTTATATTAACGGTTATAAGAAGAAGGGAATTGGCAGAGCTCATACACTTTTTGCGCAGCACCGATCCTAAAGCCTTCGTTATAATTGGAGAAGTAAGACAGGTATTAGGAGAGGGCTTTAGAGAGATAGACAAGGCTTTATAAAGTTGGGGGTGATAGAAGTGAAGAAAACTAAGATAGTCTGCACTATTGGTCCAGCCAGTGAAAATGAGGAAACGATCAAAAAGCTCATCGGAGCAGGAATGAATGTAGCAAGGCTTAACACATCCCATGGAGATCCACAGGAGCACGCTCGAAAGATAGAGAGGATAAAAAAGATTAGAGAAGAGCTTAAAGTTCCCGTAGGAATACTGCTTGATCTTGCAGGTCCAAAGATAAGGACGGGATACCTTGAAAAAGATGAAATCGAACTGAAGGAAGGCTCAACTTTAGTCCTAACAACGGAGGACATTAAAGGAAACGAAAGCAAAATCTCCGTTAACTACAAAGGCCTTCCCGCAGATGTTAAGAAGGGAGACAGAATTCTTCTTGCAGACGGATTAATAGAACTTGAAGTGATAGAAACCGATGGTGAAAAGGAAATAAAAACGATTGTTAAAAACGGTGGAACTATAACTCATAGAAGGGGAGTCAACGTTCCTGGGGTTGATCTAAAGGGAGTTAGATCAGTTACAGAAAGAGATGAAATGTACATAAAATTTGGTATTGAGAACGGTGTAGACATGTTCGCACTTTCGTTTGTGAGAAAGGCAGATGATGTTCTGTACGCAAAGGAACTTATTAAAAAATACGGAGGGAATCAACCGATAATATCCAAAATAGAGACGAAACAAGCTCTTGATAACCTTGATGCAATTTTAGAAGTCTCTGATGGGGCTATGGTAGCCAGGGGAGACTTGGGTGTTGAAATCCCGCTGGAGGAAGTACCACTTGCCCAGAAGAGAATAATTGGTATGGCAAATAGGATGGCAAAGCCAGTTATTACAGCTACCCAGATGCTTGAATCTATGGTTCACAATCCACGTCCAACACGGGCTGAGGTAACCGATGTGGCAAACGCAATATTAGATGGAACAGATGCTATAATGCTTTCTGAAGAGACCGCTATGGGAAAATACCCTGTTGAGGCTGTTAAATACATGTCGAAAATCGCGAGAGAGACGGAAGTTCTCCTTGAAGAGTACAAAAACATGGCTATAGATTGGCTTAGAACCTTCTCCTTTGCCATTGACACATCCGATGCGATATCTCATGCTGCTTGGCATCTTTCCGATGATTTGCAAGTTCCAGCGATTATAACCTTCACAAGTAGTGGTTCAACTGCTAAGAGAGTTTCTAGATTCAGGCCAAGAGCACTGATTTTAGCTCCTACTCCAAAAGATACAACGTTCTACACATTATCAGTGGTTTGGGGAGTTACTCCATTGAGAATAGAACATGCAGAATCCACAGATGAGATGATAGAACTTGCAATTGAGAAGGCTATGGAAGAGGGGTATGTTAAACATGGCGACACAGTTGTTATAACTGCGGGCGTTCCGATAGGAGTTCCAGGAACAACAAATCTTATAAAAGTTCATGAGGTGAAGTGAATATATGAGAAAAGTAGTAGTTGTTAGGTATGCCGAGATAGGGGTTAAGGGGAAGAATAGATCCCATTTTGAGGAGATATTGAAAAAAAACATAGAAATGGTTGTAGGAATAAAACCTGAAAGAAGATGGGGAAGGATATATGTTGACTTCGATTGGGAGGAGAATCCTCCCAAAATTTTTGGAAAGATATTTGGTATACAGAACTACAGCCCAGCCTTTATAGTTGACTTGGATTTTGAAAAGATAAAAGAAGCAGCATGCATACTTGCAAAAAAAGAAGTAGAAAATGGTGCAAAAACTTTCAAGGTCAACGCTAAAAGACCTAATAAGAACTTCCCAATGGGAATTTACGATATAAATAG
>JAMOOR010000088.1 GCA_027065235.1 Thermotogaceae bacterium
AAAAATTCTGTGCCTTCAATTTTAACAGGAAAATCTATAATTTTTGTTCTACCCTCGAAATACGACTTTACTATGCCGTAAAACGGCTCAAGCAAAACAATTGGAACATCCTCAAAAACACGTCCCAACTTTATCTTTACAGCTCTTCCTTCATCAATTAGAATGCTTACAGGTCCTGCGAAAGTATCCACAACGGTTTGTACTATGGTTACCACCCTTAGAATATTTTATCATTTATAGAGAGGAAAAATCTTTTTTCCGCCTGGTCCATTTATTTCTACAAAATCGATGTTATAAAGCTCCTGAAGATTTCTTTTAAGATCTTCACTTCTCGCTGAAAGATCAAACAAAATTTTCCCACCCTTTATCCCAACTATCCTGTCAGAATAGGAAAGCGCAAGATCGATATCATGAAAAACAGCTATAACAATTATCCCCATTTTACTTATCTTTTTTAGATAAGAGGCTATAGTCATCTTATGTTTTGGATCAAGATGAAGTTCAAGCTCATCAACAAGAATTATCTTCACATTTTGTGCTAGGGCTCTTGCAAGCATTACAAGTCTTTTTTCTCCTGAACTTATCTGGGAATACCTTCTTTTCTCAAGCTGCTTTATCCCAAGCGTGCTTATTGCTTTCTCAACTTGTTTTTCATCTTCTTTTGTCCAATTTGGAAGAAAATTCTGGTGGGCTATTCTTCCCATCTCAACCAATTCCCTAGCTGTGTAATCATATATTGGGAAAAAATCCTGAGATACGAGAGTTAAAATTTTTGAAAGTTCTTTCCTTCTATATTCCCTTATTTCCTTACCGTATACATATAGATTTCCTTTGTGTATATCAACAAGTGATGCTATCGCCTTCATAAGCGTGGATTTCCCAGCACCGTTGGGACCTATTATTCCAACAAACCCCTCTTTTACCTCAAAATTGATATCTTTTAAAACCACCGTGCTTCCATATCCTGCGAAAAAATCCACAAGTTTTATCACCGTTTACCACCACTTTTCATGATGTACAAAAACACGGGAACACCAACAAATGAAGTAACTATGCCTATAGGAACTTCAAGGGGAGGAGCTACTATCCTTGAAAACAGATCAACAAGAACTAAAAAACTTCCCCCCATAAGTGATGAATATAAAACAGAATGCCTATGAGATGGTCCAAAGATCATCCTAACCATATGAGGAACAATCAGTCCCACAAAGCCAATACTACCAACCTCTGAAACCAAAGTGGCAGTTAAAAACACTCCAGACAAAAATAAAGCAAGCTTTAAAGATTCCGTCTCTACACCCACGATCTTTGCAAAATCTTCACCGAGCGAAAAAGCATCAAGACGGGCAGATTGTGTATACGCAAAAATTAAGTAAAGCACAAAAACAATAAATGGAAACAGGATATCTTTCCAAACAACTCCAGAAAGACTCCCAAAAATCCAAACTGAATACCCCTGAGATGATCTTCTGAAAAAGTAAAGAAGGAATACCGTCGCAGAGCTGAAAATCATATTCATTGAAACTCCTGCAAGAATAAGCTCCGTTGTAGAAATTCTTTTTCCTTTCCTTGAAAAAATTATAGCTACAAAAGCTGCCAGAAGACCAAACACAAATGCCATATATGGTGCCATTGTTATCCAAAAATATCCAAAGCTTTCCGCAAGGGTTAGGGAAAGTGCTGCTCCAAAAGAAGCGCCAGAAGAAACACCTATAAGATAGGGATCAACAAGTGGATTTTTTAAAAGACTTTGGAAGGTAAGCCCAACGATCGAAAGAGACGCTCCCACAACAAAAGCCATAATAACCCTTGGAAGCCTAATGTAGAGAATTATAGGTGATTTAAAAATATCAGCTGGGGAGACTTTCACGCTCCCCAGCAAGGCAGATAAGATTATTGACAAAATCGAAGCTGTAGCTAATACAAAAATCCACAGTGAATTACTTTTCTTCATAAAGGAACTCATATACCTCCTCTAAAAGATCAAAAACCTGTGGGCTCGGCTGGCTTGCAACATTTCCATCTATAACAAGAATTTTTCTTTCCTTTACAGCTTTTAGTTCTTTGAAGGGTTGATAGGAAACTATTGAATTTATAACTTTCTCACTATCTCCAGGTATGAATGAAGCGACGATTATCGCATCAGGGTTTTCTTTCACTATGTATTCGATAGATACAGGAGCCCACCCGTTCGGTCCAGAAAGATTTCCAGCGATGTTCTTTCCACCAGCAAGAGTGATAAGATCATTCATGTAAGAACCCGATGCAGCTGTCCAAAATTCCTTCATACCTGAATCTGGGGTTCCCATAAGGTAAAGAACCTTTAACCTTTTGTCTACAGGAATCTTATAGGCTTTTTTTGCAACTGTCAGCATCTTCTTCTGTAAATTATCTGCAAGTTTCTTCGCTTTTTCTCCCTCAGAGAATATCGTCCCAACCACAATAAGATCCCTTAAAATATCGTTCAGAGTTGTAGGATTTATTGCAAACGCCGTAAGTCCAAACTTTTCCAGCTTTGCGATCTCTCCTGCTTGGAATCCACCAAAGGTTAAAACAATATCAGGCTTTAGAGAGACTATCTTTTCGACGTTTAGAGGCACCATGTTTCCAATCTTTTCCACATTCAAAGTATCCCAGTTTGTAACTCCTACTACTTTATCCTGGAGTCCAAGGTAGATAAGATACTTAGTAGATGCTGGTGCCGCGCTTACAACTCTGTTAGGAAGTGCACTGATGGTAACCACTCTTCCAAGGTCATCAACCAATGTTAATGGATAGGCTAAAAGTGCTGCTAAAAGAGTGATAAGAGCTGCCACTACCAAAAATCTTCTCACAACGATCCCTCCCTTTTAAAAAATTTTCCCCACCTCCCTGAGACCGAGGAAGGTGGTCCTCCTTACACCATGGGCGGGTTTCCCGGCTTCCGGATCGCCCTACTCCCCACGCCTTCCCAAGGCTTTAACGCCCCAGTGGCACAAATGTGGGTTTCGTCCCCGGTCACGGTGGCGGTCCCGCGCCGGATTCTCACCGGCTTCCCCTTTAATCCTTAAGGAACCGCATGGTGCGGGAGGATATAGAATTGTCCTACTAATTATAACATATAACTTGGATACTATCTCAACACCTGTAACAGTTCTAAACAACTTCTAAACAATTGTAACACAAGTAACTACAAAGAATTTTTTATCTACGTTTCTTGAGGTATTGTAAATGTACTTGTGGAAAAATTCGTAAAGTTATCTTATTGTGATAGTACAAAATTTTTCCATTAGCATCTAAAAGTGGTATAATCCAAACCAAATAAGTTAAGGAGGAACCTTTAGTGAGCAAAAATGGTTTTCCGACAATTATGATTTCTTCATATACAACCAATGTAAATAACAGCTGGTGGTGGCACTCACCCCCGATCTGATGCGGGGTGAATGCTCGTTGCCGCACAGAATCGGGGGCTCCTGGTATTTAGGAGCCCCCTTTTATTTTTTCTAAAGGAGGGATCTTTTATGAGAATAAGGGTAGAACTAGAACCAGAGGAGCTTCCAAGGCAGTGGTACAACGTTTTAGCTGATCTTCCATTCAAGCTTGATCCGCCCCTTGATCCAGAAACGAAAAAAACTGTGAGTCCAGAAAAATTATCATTCATATTTCCAGCTCCATTGATAGAACAGGAGATGTCAGACAGAAGGTTCATAGATATCCCAGAAGAGGTTTTAAAAGAATACGCCATTTACAGGCCAACACCATTAATAAGAGCAACTTACTTAGAAGAATATTTGCAAACACCGGCAAGGATATATTACAAATACGAAGGAGCTAGTCCAACAGGGAGTCACAAAACAAACACGGCCATCGCTCAGGCTTACTACAACAAAATAAGTGGGACAAAAACTCTTGTTACAGAAACAGGAGCAGGTCAGTGGGGTAGCGCACTTTCTTACGCTGGTGCAAAATTTGGTCTTGAAGTTAAGGTCTTCATGGTAAAAGTGAGCTTTGAACAAAAACCTATGAGAAAATACCTTATGAAAGTATTTGGAGGCTCTGTCACGCCAAGTCCCAGCGAAGAAACTCCATTCGGAAGGGAAATCTTAAAGAAAGATCCAGATAACCCCGGAAGTCTGGGTATAGCCATAGGAGAAGCTCTCCAAACGGTGCTTCAAAGAAACGATGCAAAATACGCTCTTGGAAGTGTATTGAATCATGTACTTCTTCACCAAACGGTCATTGGACTTGAAATAAAAAAACAGCTTGAACTTATTGGAGAAAATCCCGATGTAATAATAGGCTGCCATGGTGGAGGTTCAAATTTTGGTGGAACTATACTTCCGTTCGTCCCCGATAGACTTGAAGGCAAAAACATAAGGTTTGTAGCAGTAGAACCTCAAAGTTGTCCATCCTTGACAAAAGGAGAGTACAGATACGACTTTGGAGATACTGCAGGGCTCACTCCTCTTCTAAAAATGTACACCCTCGGAAAAGATTTCATACCTCCAAAGATTCACGCAGGAGGCTTAAGATATCACGGCTCTGCACCGATAATTGCAAAACTCGTCAAGGAAGGATTGGTAGAAGCTGTGTCGTATCCACAAGAAGAAATATTCAAATGGGCAAAACTATTTGCAAAACTTGAAGGAATAATTCCCGCGCCGGAATCCGCTCATGCCATAACTCATGCCGCCATAGAAGCCTTAAAGGCTAAAGAAGTGAAAGAAGAAAAAGTAATTGTATTTAACCTAAGTGGCCATGGACTTTTTGACTTAACCGCATATGTGTAAATTTTCCCCTCCTCCCTTGGGGAGGGGATACTGTTCTGATAGATAGTAGTAAAAAACTCGTTTTAGGATAGTTTCTATCAAAGAAAATGCTAGAAGCAGATTTATTCATAGAACTGTCGAATTTAAATGACAAATGGATGAAGAGTTCAATACTGACATTGAAGACGAATTCCTAATAAAATAAAGCAATTAATGGCTTTGAGGTATAACCTTGAAGAGTCAACTATTAGAAATTAGCATGCAGAAGACAGATAGGAGTATAGATCTTGTGGAGTTTGGATCCATGGTGTATATTACGGAAAAGCAAGCAAGGAGGCGCTATTTATGAAGGTTGGAATAATTGGGGTGGGGAATATAGGAAAGATTATTCTCAATAGGCTTTTTAAAACCAGAAGAATAAAAAAGAGTGATATCGTTGTTAATTCGAGGACGAAGAGCAAGATAGAGCATCTTGCCAAAAGAGGGGTAAATATAGCCAAAGATAACAAAGAGGTTGTGGAGAAAGCTGATGTCATTTTTCTTTGTGTTAAGCCTCAGGACAGTGGCGAGATGTTTAAGCAAATAGAAGGAGCAACCGTTGATGGAAAGATATTTATAAGCACAATGGTTGGAGTGAAGATAAAGGATATAGCAGAAAAAACAGGTGGAAAGTACATAACAAGGATAATGCCCAATATTCCGGCGATGATAGGTAAAGGTATAATTCCCACTACTTTTTCTAAAGAGCTTTTAGAAAACGAGGAGAAAAAGCAAGAAGTTATATGGCTTTTGTCTTCGCTGGGAAAGGTTGTGGTGATACCAGAAAAGCACATGGCTGCGGTTACCGCGCTAAGTGGCAGCAGCCCCGCCTTTGTATTTGTCCTGATAGAGGCTTTAATAGATGCGGGTATAAGACTTGGACTTTCCTACGATCTTTCAAGAGAGCTTGTTATAGAAACGCTTAAAGGTTCGGCTGAGCTTCTTCAAAAGAAGGGGAATCATCCAGGAGAATTTAGGCATATAGTAACATCACCAGCTGGAACAACCATCGAAGGTATTTATTCTCTTGAAAGGGAAGGGATAAGAGGAACTCTAATGAAAGCCATCTACGACACCTATCAAAGGGCCAAGCATTTTGAGGATGGGGATTAAACTCTTTCTTTCTCTAGTATTTTTGTCAAGGAATCATAAATTTTCCCGAATTTTTCCAGCAATATAACGGAGTTTTTCCGTGGATTTATTATGTGATTTAACTCGCTAAAAAATCCTGTAGGAATTTCCCTCTCAAAGTGAATTACACTGGATGTTCTTTCTATCTCCATCTTTCTTGCACCTATTTTGTGGAGTGATATTCTCAATTTTCCGAGTTTCAAGAGGTTGTAGATAGCTCTTGGAGCTTTTCCAAATCTGTCTTCAAGCTCTTCTTTCAAGTCCCAAAGATCCTTTACCGATTTTGCTGAAGATATCCTCCTGTAAATACGGAGCCTTTCCATCGGATCTGGGATGTAATCCTCTGGTATTGCAAGATCTCCTGGAAAGCCGTTTATCTCAACATCAATTTCTTCAACTTGTTCGTTTTTAAGCCGGCTTATTGCTTCTTTTAAAAGTTCCACGTAATATCTGTATCCTATGGATTCTATATGACCCGATTGTTCTATTCCAAGGACGTCCCCGTAGCCTCTTATCTCAAGATCACGGAGGGCTATTTCAAGGCCGCTTCCCGCACCTAAATGAGTTTTGATTATTTCCAGTCTTTTAAGAGCTTCTTGGGATACGCCAGAAGGGTAGAGAAAGTAAGCGTAGCCTCTAACTTGCCTTCTTCCTACCCTGCCCCTTAGTTGGTAGAGCTGAGAAAGCCCGTATCTGTGGGCATCATCAACTATTATTGTGTTAGCTGTACCTATATCTATTCCACTCTCTATAACGGTTGTGCACAAAAGAACATCAATATCTCCACTTAAAAAAGTTTCTACGGTTTTTTCTAATATTCTTTTGTTCATCTGTCCATGAGCTATTCCGATTACAACATCAGGAACAAGCCTTACAAGTCTTTTATAGACGCTTTCTATCTCCTCTACTCTGTTATGTACATATATCACTTGCCCGTCTCTTGCAAGTTCCCTCAATATAGCACTTTTTATTATGCTATCGCTCAGAGGTTCTACATAAACAGCTATAGGTTTTCTTCCAATTGGAGGAGTTTTTATCGTTGATATATCTCTCATCCCAGACATCGCCATATGCAAAGTCCTTGGAATAGGAGTGGCGCTCATGGAAAGGACATTCACGGAAAGACGCATTTTTTTAAACTTGTCCTTTTGCTCAACACCAAATTTCTGCTCTTCGTCTATAATCACAAGTCCAAGATCAGAAAATTTTACCTTGTCGCTCAAAAGAGAATGAGTCCCTATGATAACATCTATGGCGCCGGATTTTAAATCCTCAAGTATCTTCTCCCTTTTCTTACCTTTTTTTGTGCTGTCAAGGAGTTCTACTCTTACTCCAAAAGGTCCCATTCTTTCTTTGAACGTTCTGTAATGTTGATTAGCTAAGACAACTGTCGGTGCCATAACCGCTACTTGTTTCCCAGATGTTACCGCTCTAAAAGCTGCCCTCATAGCGACTTCGGTCTTCCCATATCCGGAATCTCCCGTTATCAACCTGTCCATGGGTTTTTCTGAGGCGAGGTCGTTTAGCACTTCCTCTATAGCTTTAAGCTGGTCCGCAGTTTCTATGTATGGAAAGGAAAGTGCAAATCTCTCTTCAAGTTCTGGATCCCCCAAAAGAGGTTCACTTTTGACCATGGATCTTTTTGCGTATATCTTTACAAGTTCCTTTACTCGCATTTCTATATCTTTTTTCGCGCTTTTTACCCTTTTTCTCCATCTTGCGCTTTTGAGCGAATCCAGTGAAACCTCACTCGATCCCAAATATTTATGTACTCTGTTCAACCTATCAACAGGAACGTATAGAGTTGCATCAGAATATTTTATTTTTAAAAAGTCCCTCTCTCCTGTAGCAGATTTGATTCTCTGAATGCCTTCGAACTTACCTATACCGTAATCTTTATGAACAACGATGTCCCCTTCCGCCAGCTCTTCATAATCCAATATGGGAGAGCTTTCTATCCTCTTTTCTTCTGTTGTCTGAACAAGCACTTCTTTTTTGCTTTCTTTTATCTTCTTTACACCTTTTATTTTCTTTAGAAGCTGCGATGTAGAGATCATGGAGTTTTCAAAATAAAGGGGGGCCTTATCGGAGGCGAGCTCTTTCAATTTTCTCAATTTTCTTTCATGCTCTTTCAACGACTTTTCAAAATCTGTGGAGAAGTATTCAGCTTCCTTTATATATTCAAATATAGTTGAATCACTTCCGGACAGCTTTGGAACCGTGTCATAATTGTGATTTTCGTTTATGTATTCTCTTGCTGGAAGGATTGTTACACTTTCTATCTTTTCTATTGAGCGTTGAGATAGCGGATCGAACAACCTTATCTCTTCTATCTCTTCATCAAAAAGCTCTATCCTCACAGGATAATCATAAACGGGGATGAATATATCAAACACATCTCCCCTTATTGAAAATTCGCCAAAGTCCCTAACTATATCAACTCTTTCGTATCCCATTTTCATCAGCATTTCTGGTTTTATATCAAATTTATCACCGATTTTTCTAGTAAATGTAAATTCTGTCAATTTCTCCGGTGAAATGGTGTATCTTGAAAGCGCCGCAAGGGTTGTGTGAACAACATCAGCTCTTCCGTTTAAAAGATAATAAAGAGCCCTAACTCTCATAGCATTTACGTAAGGGCTGTTATCAGAAAAGGGCGATCCATCGTGATCGGGAAGAAAGATATATTCTTCATGTTTTTTGTAACTTTCAAGTCTTTCGTGGGGAAAAATGATAATCTTCATAATGGCTATGCATCTATCTTAAACATTCTTCTAAAAACTCTTAAAGCGGCGTCGACTACCCTTTCATCCCACTGTTTTCCCTTGCCACTTTCAAGGATTTG
The DNA here is from genome assembly GCA_027065235.1 of Thermotogaceae bacterium. Lineage (GTDB taxonomy): Bacteria > Thermotogota > Thermotogae > Thermotogales > Thermotogaceae > JAGHBG01. The sequence continues at coordinate 8,764 of JAMOOR010000088.1, forward strand.
TATAGCTTTTCTTACACTTAAAGCTTTTCTATAAGGCCTGTCGGAAGTCATGGCATCAAAGCCATCAGCTACAGCGATTATTCTGGACTCTATTGGAATTTCATCGCATGTGAGACCATCTGGGTATCCTTTCCCATCGCATCTTTCATGGTGATGCCTGATGATTTTTGCTATATGTTTTAAAGCTTTGACCTTTCCGACAAGTTCTGCACCAATCACAGGATGTTTTTTAATCTCTTCAAATTCAACTTTGGTAAGCTTTCCTGGTTTATTAAGGATCATTCCCTTGATCCCTATCTTACCTATATCGTGTAAAATTGCCGCAAGTTCTATCTCTTCTATCTTCCTTTCGGAGAATCCCATCTCTTTTGCTATTTCGACGGAATAGTCTGCGACTCTTCTTGAATGACCGTGAGTGTACGGGTCTTTAAGTTCTATCGCATACGAGAGGGCCTCTGCAAGTCCTATAAGCGTCTCTTTTAATTCGCCAGCGTATCTAAGCCTTTGAAGCGTTATAGCTACAACACTGGTGAAAATTCTTAGGAATTTAAGGTCATCATCTGTGAATGCATTTTTGGTCGATCTTTCAATTTCAAATGCACCAATTACCCCCTCATTTGTTACAAGAGGAAGAGCAACAGCGGATTTTGTTTCATTGGATTCTTTATAAAACACAGGGTCAGCTGATATATCTTCTGATATATATTCTTCTCCTACGCTTATAGAGTACTTAATAATTCCTGTCGTGAGCTTTTTCTCAATAATTTCATTATCTTTACTTTTTATGAATTTAATGCTTACTACTCTCTCATCATATTTTTTCCAGGCAAGGGCAACTATCACAACATCATCAAACAATTCCACACCTTTTCTCAAAAGCATTTCTTCAACTTCATCTAAAGATGAGCTTGTAGAAATAACATTCACAAGGTCAAGCAATGCCACCAAAAAGTTTTTCGATTTTTCCAGAGTGTAATAATTTTCGTGTGAGGTTATTATAAGCTCTGTTATTAAAGACAGCATTTCTATGAATTTTTCTTCATCTGAACCTATTTGGAAAGGTTCACTGGAAAATACTCTGATTATGTATCTGCCGACCTTTATATCTGTGGAGTACATGACATGCTGAAACAATTTTGAATTTTTTATGTTACCTTCTTCGTCAACAACTTCATAACCTACCAAGGGTATGGATAGTACTTCGTTCAAAGTTGTGTATAAATTATCAAAAATTTTGGTAACATCTTCTTTAATGTCTATATTTTTCAAGAAATTTAAAAACTCTAACATAGATGTATTTAACTTAGAGAGGTTTTTGTACATCGATTCAATTTCTTCGTTCATTGAGAGAAGTTCTTCGTTCATGGCCGACAGTTCTTCATTTGCTGCGCTTATCTCTTGAGTTTTTCTCATGATTTCTGTTTCCAAAATATCTGTCCATTTCTTGTAATATATATGATTCATTATGAACATGCTGATTGTTATCGCAACTCCTGTTATAACGATGTAAATTAAAAGCAAAAGCAGGCTCTTAGCTTTTGGAGATTCGTAAACCAAGATTATCTCCGTGCCATCTGGAAAGACCTTAGAAAAAGTAGAAATCTTAAGATTTTTCCCTCTTGTGTAACTCTTCCATTCTTCATCTTTCGCAGAAAACGGGTATACCACTTTTCCATTCTTTATTATATAGACTTTTTTGACAATGCTTAAAGAAAGATGCTCTTTTAAAGCTTTCTTCAAAAATTCTTCACCATGATTTTCATAATAGTGATAGATCATGTTTGAATAAGTGTTCAGCGTATTGGACAACCTTCTTTGAAATAATAAAAACAACCTATCAAAGAAAATAACGTTTACCCCCACAAAAGCAAAAAGCATTACCACAGCAAAGACCATTGAAAAGTAATTGTTAAATTTATTCCATTTAAGTTCGACCTTTTCGGAAAGAAATATTTTTATATTCATTCCAAGACCGTTGAGATTTATAGCCATAGATATGAGGATCAATATCGGATATATAAGTGCTGAGTAATCGTAAACAACGGCTATTGGCACAAGGGTAAGTGCAAGGATAACTTCGGAAAAGAATGAATAATGTTTGCTTAAAGCCATAGCTGATGCTACTCCAATAACCGTTAAAGAATAAACGATCGATCCAAGATCGAAGCCTCTTAATATCAAAGTAACAATTGCAAGAATTATTCCAAATAGTATAGTTCCAAGAAATATATGACTCTCTTCGTACTTAATGTTCTCAGCGATTTTCTTTTCTGCATATAGTCCCGCAGAAAACCCGATAAGGAGGGAGATAATCGTAAAAATTTCACTATGGAAGTACAGCGTTGCAGGTAGCATGGTAATCTCAAGAATAAGGCCAGCAACAACAAACTTTTTCTCTCTTTTGTAAGAGAGAAGATCCAAAAGTGGCAATAATCCAACCAACAGCATTGTAGGAACACTATATATCATTAATTCCTTGGCTATCCAGATGAATTCACTCATTCCTATCCTCCCGAATTCGGCTCTATGTATCCCAAGTACGGAAGATTTCTGAATATTTCGTTGTAATCAAGTCCATACCCTAAAAGGAATTTATCGTCAAGTTCATAACCAGCAAAATCTACATTTATTCCATGATCATGAACCTTTTTCTCAGCCAAAGCGGCTATCCTTATATCTTTTGGCCTATATCTTCTAAGGTATCTCAATATGTATTTCAATGTCAAACCTGTATCGACGACATCTTCCACCAATAGCACGTATTTGTTTTCCATTTCTTCTTCCATCCAGGATTTGACTTTTATCCTACCTGTTGAGTTTGTGCCTGAATAACTTGTAACATGAACAAAAGAGTATATTACATCCAAGTCGATGTGAAGAACAAGTTCACTGAAAAAATGTATTGAACCTTTAAGTACGCACACGGCATAGATAACATCGGTTTTATCCTTATAAAACTCGGTTATTTCTTTTCCAAGTTCTTTTATTCTTTTCCTCAGGGTAGATTCGTCATAGAGAATCTTTATATCTTCCCTTTTTATCCTCAAAAGATCTCCCCCTTCTCCAAAATTCTCTTTATATCCTCTTCTTGGAGCTTCAGTATTATTTCATCCAAATCTCCATCCAGTATTTCTTCCAATCTATAGGATGTGTAGTTTATCCTATGATCCGTTACCCTGTTTTGTGGGAAGTTGTAGGTTCTTACCTTTTCGCTTCTATCCCCCATACCAATTTGACTCTTTCTCAAATCGGATATCTCTTTCATTTTCTTTTCAAGTTCAAGCTGGTAAAGCCTTGCTTTCAATATTCTCATAGCCATCTCTCTATTTTGGTGCTGTGATCTTTCAGTCTGTATTGAAACAACTATTCCCGTTGGAATATGCGTAATTCTAACGGCGGACTCTGTTTTGTTTACATATTGACCACCATGGCCTGACGCTCTAAATGTTTCTATTTTCAAATCTTTTGGGTTTATCTCTATCTCTACATCTTCAAATTCAGGAAGGACAGCAACCGTTGCAGTTGAAGTATGGATTCTTCCCCCAGATTCGGTAACGGGAATTCTTTGAACCCTATGAACACCACTTTCGTATTTTAGATACTTGTAAGCTTCTGGGCTTTTTACAAAAAAGGTAATTTCTTTGAACCCTCCAAGGTCTGTTCTATGAAAGTCCGCTATTTCCACCTTCCACCCCTTTCTTTCAGAATACCTTGAATACATCCTGAAAAGATCAGCGGCAAAAAGTGCCGCTTCCTCACCCCCAGCGGCAGCCCTTATTTCCATAACAACCCCACCAGTATCCTCTTGAGGAACCAGTAAAGATACAAGTTCCATTTCCTTTTCTTCAATTTTTTTCTGAAGGTTCTCAATTTCTTTTTCTGCTTCTGGGTCTTCCTTGGCCATTTCCTTCCAAAGTTCTATGTCGTCCTTGAGGGTTTCTATATCTTCCTGGAGTTCAACGATTCTTTTAAGTCTGGAATATTCCTTTGACAACTTTGCAATCTCCTTGTGTGAGGTTGTATTTGAAAGTTTCGTTTCTATTTCCTTAAGTCGATCCCAGACCTTACTCAACACCTTACTTGCAAGTTCTATCAAAGCTTTCTTGCCACCTCCTCAGGATTTCTCGCATAATCGAGGGCGGTTTCCTTTGTTATAAGACCTTTTCTATATGCACTTATTATCGCGTCATCAAAATGTATCATTCCGTACTTTGCACCAGTTTGTATGAGAGAATCAAGCTGGTGAAGCTTTCCTTCCCTTATGAGGTTGGAAACGCCGGGAGTCCCTATCATTATTTCTATTATCGCTATCATACCTCCGCCTTTTTTCGGAAGAAGTCGCTGGTAAAGAACCGCTCTTAATGTGTTGGCAAGCTGCAGTGTAACCTGCCTTTGCTGGTGTGCTGGAAAGACATCTACAATTCTTTCTGGAGCAGTTGCTGCAGAGTTGGTATGGACGGTAGCAAAAACTATATGACCCGTTTCTGCGGCGGTTAGCGCCAACGACATGGTATCTAAGTCCCTCATTTCGCCGACAAGTATAACATCGGGGTCTTGTCTTAAGGCGTACTTCAATCCATCTACAAAGGAGTTGGTGTCTTTTTCAAGCTCCCTTTGATGTATCAATGATCTTTTGCTTTCGAATATGTATTCAATAGGATCTTCAATGGTTATGATATGATAAGGATACTTGGCATTTAGAAAGTCTATCATTGCAGCAATGGTAGTGGATTTTCCGCTACCGGTTGGTCCTGCAACCAATATAAGCCCATATTCTTGATCTGCTACGTCTTTCAAAATTTCAGGCAGGCCAAGTTCTTCTATCGACCTAATCTTTCTCGGTATAAGCCTTAATGCGAGCGTTGGATTGCCTCTTTCGTAGTAGAAGTTTCCTCTTACTCTTATGTTTCCCGCTACTGTAAAGGAAAAGTCAATCTCTTTTTTCTTGGTATCAAAAGGTTTTCCGTTCTCTTCCAAAATATCTTTAACAGAAGCTATTATGCTTTCTCCATCTACGATTCCTAAATTTTCTTGCGGAAGAAGTTCTCCATCGATTCTAAAATACGGTGCCTTCCCTGTAGTTAAATGAACATCGGTCGCTTTCATAGAAAAAGCTCTTGCTATCATAGGCCTAACATCCACAACTATCCCTCCAAACATTTGCTGCTTATATACTACCATATACTTTTGTTTTATCGTAGAAGAAACTAAGAAAAAAGGTTTTTTGGTATAATCTCTTTAAGATGGATTGTTAGGAGGGATCTTTATGAAAATCAAATTTGGAACGTCCGGATGGCGTGGAATCATAGCCGATGATTTCACATTCCAGAATGTGAGAGCCGTCACACAAGCAATTGCGGAACATTTGAAGGAGAGAAACGAAACACAGCACGGAATCATCGTTGGAAGGGATCCAAGATTCATGAGTGAGAGGTTTGCTGCGGTTGTTGCTGAGGTTCTGACAGGGAATGGAATAAAAGTATATATGCCGGAGAATCCTGTTCCCACACCTGTAATATCATTCACGATCCTTGATATGCCCCTTGATGGGGGTATAAACATAACTGCGTCTCATAACCCTCCGGAATATTGTGGGCTTAAATTCAATCCATCAAGTGCGGGACCTGCCCTCCCAAACGTAACAAGATCGATTGAAGAAAAAATACAAAAAGTTATAGAAGGGGAGATCGAGATAAAGAGCAAGCCATTAAGAGAAGCTTCTGCAGAAGGTCTTTTTGAAATAATAGACCCGTTTCCAAAGTATTATGAAAAGCTCAAGCAAGCTATAGATTTTGAAAAGATCAAAAGCGCGGGTCTTACAATAGTGGCAGACCTTATGTACAGCGCTGCTATAGGATATCTCGATAGAATAGTGAAAGAGTTGGCAGCAGAATACGAGATAATACATGATTTCAGGGATCCTTACTTCGGTGGCGGAAGGCCAGAACCCGACGAGTCCCGGCTAAGGACAATAATGGACATGGTTAAAGACAGAAAGTGGCAGGTTGGAATAGCAGTTGATGGCGACTCCGATAGATTCGGAGTTGTTGATGACACAGGAGATTACATAAAACCCAACGAAGTTATAGCCCTTTTGGCGGAACATCTATACAAAAACAAGGGCTTTGAAGGGCCGGTTGCAAGAAGTGTTGCTACATCCCATGCTGTTGATGTTGTTGCAAAAAGCTATAAAGAAGATGTTATGGAGACGCCTGTTGGATTTAAATTCTTAGGACCTCTTCTTATGCAAAATGGAGTGGTTATAGCTGGTGAAGAGAGCGGTGGGTTATCCATCCAGATGCATACACCTGAGAAGGATGGTATATTAGCTGATCTTCTGATTCTTGAGATGATAGCCTATGAAGGGAAGAGCCTTTCTGAAATAAGAAAAGATTTTGAAGAAAAGTATGGAAAATTTCATAACACAAGACTCGATGTGTCTTTAGAAACTCCTCAAGACAAAGATGAGCTCATGGAAAGCTTTAGACATATTGGAGAAGAATTTGCGGGATTGAAGGTGTCGAAGAGAGATGAAATAGATGGGGTTAGATACATATTTGACGATCCCGATACATGGATGCTTGCAAGACCTTCTGGAACAGAGCCTTTGGTGAGAATCTATATAGAAAGTAGAGATTTGCAGAAATTTAGGAAACTTGTGAGTGAGGTAAGAAGGTTGGTGAACAGGTGAGGTGAAATTATGGAGTTGGGAATTAAAGGAAAGGTAGCTGTTGTTACCGCAGCTAGTAAGGGAATAGGATTTGCAGTTGCTGAAGAGTTTGCAAAAGAAGGGGTTAATCTAGTTATAAATTCCAGAAGTAAGGAAAATCTGGAAAAAGCAAAAGAAAAGTTGGAAAAGTGCGATGTGGAAGTTTTAACTGTGGCCGGCGATTTAAGAAATGAAGCAACGTTAAAAGAAATCTTTAACGCTACGATGGAAAAATTTGGAAAAGCTGATATTTTGTTCTTAAATGCTGGCGGGCCAAAACCTGGAGGTTTTTTTGATGTAAATTCTGAAGATTGGGAAGACTCGTTC
>JAMOOR010000089.1 GCA_027065235.1 Thermotogaceae bacterium
TAGGAGATACCAAATGAGATTAAACAAAATGGCCCCGGTCGAATACCGGAGCCAGATGTACGGAACTTAGATGATGCTTTTTTATTTGTCCCGCTTCCGAGGGTAAGTCCATCTGCCCCGTTTTATTTTTCCTCGTCCATCAACTTCAAAAGAAGCCTTAAGTATTTACTTCTTGATGGATGCCTAAGTTTTCTAAGTGCTTTCACCTCTATCTGTCTTATTCTTTCTCGTGTTACGTTGAAGTATTGTCCAACTTCTTCCAAAGTCTTTGCCTTTCCATCCAAAAGTCCATACCTCATTTTAAGAACCATTGCTTCTCTTGGGCCAAGGGTGTCCAATATTCTTTCCACTTCTTCTTTTATAAGCATCCTCATTGCGTCTTTCTTTGGCGATATCACAGTCTCATCTGGAACAGATTCACCAATAGTACTTCCATTATCATCACCTATAGGCGACTCAAGAGATATTATCTCTTTGGCAGCTTCCATTATTTCTTCAATCTTCTCAACAGGTTTGTCCATTAGCTCTGCTAATTCTTCTAATGTGGGTTGCCTACCATTTTCTTTATAAAATTCGTTTATAATCTTAGAAAGCTTATTTATAGTCTCAACCATATGAACGGGTATCCTTATGGTTCTTGCTTGATCGGCAATTGCCCTTGTTATAGCTTGTCTTATCCACCATGTGGCGTAAGTAGAGAATTTGTAACCTCTTCTCCAGTCGAACTTTTCAACAGCCTTTAAAAGTCCTATGTTACCTTCCTGAATAAGATCGAGAAAAGGGAGTCCCCTTCCTATGTATCTTTTTGCAATTGATACAACAAGCCTTAAATTGGAGTTAATCAATTTTTCTCTTGCTCTTTTATCTCCCTCTTGAGCTCTTTTTGCGAGCTCTCTCTCCTGTGATGGTGTCAGTAGAGGGATCTTTCCAATTTCTCTAAGATACATTTTTATAGGATCCTTTAGTGAAGTGTTATCGAACATCTCAGGACCGCCTTCTTTAAGAAGGCTTTCTATGTCTTCCGGTTCCTCCGGTGTTTCCGAAGGGTCCTTCTCTAAAATTTTTATGTTGTTCTTTTCAAGCTCTTCATAAATCTTTTCTATAAGATCTGATGTAAAACCTTCAAATTCCGGCGGAAAGGCCTTATCAATATCTTCGTACGTGATAAAACCTTTGTTTTTTCCAATTTTTACCAGATTTTTAATTCTTTTCTCAATCTTTGGATCAATTTTTATAGCCGCTGTACTTTCTTTTTTTGCCACAGAATCACCCCCTCTGGAGGGATTTCATCTTCCTCACTATATCCATTCTCGCTCGTAGCAAAACACGTTTTTCCTCATCTGCAGCTGAATTTAAGTGCATGTCTATTTCTTTTAACCTTTTTGTAAGTTTTTTTAATTCCAATCTTCTTTTTATATCTTTAAGAACCTTCTGATAATCCGATGGAAGTGGTGTGTCTTTGAGGACGTTGAAAATCCAATCGCCACATTCCTTAGACAAGTTTTCCATCGTTTGGTTCAAATCTTTGGTGCTTTCATAACCATTTAGTATTTCCTTTAAGCAATTTCCTAATATATCTCGCGGAAGATCCAAGATCTCTTTTCTAACATCTTCGTAATTGAAAAACAAAAAAGCGATCTCTTCGTTGATCCCTATCTTCTTTCTAACTTCGTGAATAGAAACAGATGGAGATCTAACGAATTTTTCCAAATCCTTTTGTGATAGCCCTGACACATCTGAGGCGTACTTAACCAGGGCTTCAACTCTAACGCTGCTTGCATGGGATGCTATTCTTTTTCCCCATTCACCAATGGCGTTGGCAAATCTTTCCACACCACTTGGAGTGGACAAATCGTATCTTTCCTTATAATAATCTACTATAAACTGTTCGAAACTTATCGCTTTTTCAAATACCCTTTCTATTCCGTCTTTTCCTTCTTTCGTGTACAAACTGTCGGCATCTTTATAATCACCATAATCGACCACAAGTATGTCAAAGCCTCTTGAGAGAAGAACATCAATTGATCTTATGGCTGCTCTTTTACCAGCTTCGTCGCTATCGAATGCAAGTATTATGTTTTTGCTTAGATTCGATAACCTCATGGCATGTTGCAGTGTCAGGGCTGTTCCAAGAACTGCAACTGTGTTTTCAAGCCCAGCTCTATGAAGCGCTATGGCATCGAAATATCCTTCTGTTACAATCACCATGTCAAGTTTCCTTATATAATTTTTAGCAGCATCCAATAAGAATAGTGTCCTTGATTTTGAGAAATACTTGGTATCTTTCGAGTTTATATATTTTGGCTCTCCTTCATCTAATATCCTTCCACCGAAAGCAATTGTATTTCCTGATTCGTTCTTTATTGGGATAACGATCCTGTTTTCGAATATATCTCTAACTCCCTTCGCTGTGCGAAACACAACTCCTGTTCTCATCAGCATCTCAAGTGAAAGATTTAACTCCTTTGCGACGACAATTGGCAATTTCGAATCTGCTGGTGAATAGCCAAATTCAAATCTGACTATATCTTCTTCCGGGAGCTTTCTTTTCTCCTTCAAATAAATGAGAGCTTTCTCATTTTTCAAAAGTTCTTTCTTGTAAAGGTCTTTGAGTTTTTCATAAAAGGCTGTGTATATCGAATATTCACTTTTTGATGAGGTTTTCGAATATTTTGAAAGATCTATTCCAGCTTTTTTAGCTAACTTTTCAAGAGCTTCGTAGAAGGATATGTTTTCCATTTCCTGTACGAACTTTATTATGTCTCCACTGGCACCACAGCCAAAACACTTATAACGTTGCAATTTGGGACTAACATAAAAAGAAGGGCGTGTCTCCGTATGAAATGGACACAACGCCCTGTAATATTGTCCTACTCTTTCTAAATTTATATACTCTGAAATTACATCTACTATATCTAAACGGTTTTTTATTTCTTCTATAACATTTTTCGGTATCATCTCTTAGAGAACTGTGGAGCTCTTCTCGCTTTCTTGAGTCCGTATTTCTTCCTTTCCACCATTCTCGGATCTCTTGTAAG
>JAMOOR010000090.1 GCA_027065235.1 Thermotogaceae bacterium
CCCGGGGGATTAATATTATCAATGTTTAAGATTTAGCAAAAATTTCTGACTTAAGTTTTTCGTATCTTTGACACTTCCCTGAACAAACAAAGATGAAATCTGCACAGCATCTTTCGCAATAGTATTTCCCATCTTCTGGGCATCTGATTAGATTTCCCTCAAAACCGCAGTAATCGCATTGAGCAGCAGTATTTGATCTGATTGCAATAATGTTTCCTGTTAGATGGTTGTATATCTCTCCATCTACGTTGCCTCTGAAAAAGCTCACGATAAACTCCCTGAGAGCATCTTCAAACTTTTCTGCACTCTCAGGGAGAACTGGATACCTGACCTTTATCTCTATTTTCATTTTTCTCCTCCTTGTTCTGGTTTTAAGGATTGGTGCTGTTTGTGGATTATATCTTTCGAGGAATAAGATCGAACTGTTGTGAACTTAAGTAAACTCTCGCACAATATCTCATATTTGGCTGGACATCGGTTGGCTCATAGAAATCAGGCAACGGAGGTGCTTCAACTCCTCTTTCTGAGAGAATTTTCTGCCACCTGGAATTGACATAAAATGCTTGGATTGCACAGGTCTCCACATAGTCTCGGTATTCTCTCCCATCTTTGCCTATAGTAAAGCTATTGTCTCCAACCGCATAGTGGAGCCCTGTAATCAAATACATGCCTTCCTTCTTCCAGAGAATACCTGCCTTTTTTACAGCTTCGATTATCGCATCCACATCCTCGTGAACCCAGTAGTAGCCAGAGCAGGTAATCATATACTTGGCGATTGCTCGCAAGCGTTTGTCTTTGATTCGGCCGTAATTTCTTGCAAACTTGAGTAGTTTCTTTCCTAATTCTGCCTCAATTGCACCAACCTTTTGGTATTCTTCCTTTCCATTGTTAAAGCAATAGCAGAAAAGGCTGGATAACAGGCTTTTAAGCTTCATGCCTTCAAGATAATCCTCAAGAGTGTTAACTTTTAGTTTTCTAACAGCCTCTTGAAGACTATATAGCTCTCTTAAAAAAGATTCTTCTGTTTGGACATAAGTGTCAGTATCCACACCAAGAAAACGAGCCTGTAAATCGTTGATAAAAGCGCATATTTCTTGCACTTCTCTCATGACACACCTCCTTGTTTTGTTTTTCTGTGTTGAAAGAATGGAACTGTTAGGGAAGAAAGTTGAGGAAGGAGAGGTTAAGCTGATCTTCAGTTTAAAATATCTCTTAACTTTTTGTCTTTTAGCTGTCTTTTAAGTTCTTTCCATTCTCTGGTTTGCAAGGCATTATGCTCTGTAGCTCCTGCATGGTATTCATGGACAGTGATGATAATTTCTTGCCCATTTTCCAATATTCCCAATCTAACTGCCTCGCGATACCAATAACCTCCTGGATAGGTTTTGGTTGTAGAAGAACTTTTGAAAGCTACGAATTTTAATTCCTTTACACTGTCAAGATCGACAGCATCCAAACCACTATTCCAACGCCTAATTTCTGAACTTATTTGTCTCATGACACACCTCCTCAACTTAATCGTCAAGCAGAAGGCCAGCCCTATGAGGCCAGCCTACAGGATTTGCTGATTAGAATGGAATGTCATCGTCTCCAGAAGTAGGTTCTTCCTCTTCGTGCGGGACTTTATCCAGCATTTTCATATCCCTTGCAACTATTTCTGTAATTCGTCTTTTTTCTCCACCGTCGGTTTCATACTCCCTATAACGAATGCTACCCTCTACAAAGATTAATCTTCCCTTGCTGAGATACTTTTTTGCTATCTCAGCAAGTCCATTCCACAAGATAATCCTATGCCATTGTGTAGATTCCTTAACTTCACCGTTTTCAGCTTTCCACCTTTCATTGGTAGCAAGGCTCAGAACGGCCACAGCTTTGCCAGACTGAGTGCTTCTGATTTCTGGATCAGCACCCAGCCTTCCCACAAGAATAACTCTGTTTATCATGGCATACCTCCCTTTCAAGTAGTTCTCTCCAGTCCCTTACCCCCTGCTTTAAGAGATCATTGAGATCAAGGGAGTCAGGGATCTGGAGGACGTGAGCGTTTTTGATTGATGATAAAATTTTTTGTGTAGCATTTCTCCCTGCCTCATCCCCATCAAAGGCAAGATATATTTCCCTGCCCCTGAGGGGACCTTGTAGAACTTGCACTGCCCTGTCTGCGAGCCCTGTTCCTGCAAGTGCTAAAACACAGCCCCTCCAGCCCATTGCTATCAAGGAGAGCATGTCAATTACTCCCTCAACCACACAGACAACAGCAGGATTTTCTCCCTTCCACCACCAGAGTCCAGAGGAAACGAGGCTTACAGTCTTTGGCTGTATGTTTTGAGCAACAGTACGGAACTGGGCTCCAGTAAGCTTTTTCCTACTAAAAAACGGAGATATAATCGGCCTTAGGAGGATCAGATTTTTTACTCTGCCTTTTTTCAGAAGCTCGGCTTTTTTAAGGACATCAGAGTCAATATTGCTGAGAATAAGCTTGTTAAGTTTTATTGGTTCATCGCAAAGCAGATAGACAAGCTTCCGTTTCAGAGCATCTCTTAAAACAGACTCAGGTATTTTTCGTTGATCGATAAAGTAAGCCCAAATTCTTTTTCTACTCCCTTTACTCACAGAAGCCAGCCTCAGCAAACAGCGAATCACCTCAAGTCTGGCTCTGTCTATTTCTGAAGTCTGCTCAGGTGGAGTAACAGGTTCAGCTCTTTTTACAAGCCTCAGTCGTGGCTTCTGTCGTTTTTTTTCTGAATCGTAATATCCTGTTTCTTCGAGTAACCACTTTGCAGCATCAAGTGGAGAGTAGAATCCTTCAAGATATTGAACAGCTTTAATCACATCTCCACTTTCGCCACAGCAGAAGCAATACCAGATCCAATAGCCGTTGGAGGGTATAATGCTTAAACGGGTTGAGTTTCTATGAGGTGAGGGCCCACAGGCAGGGCATCTATTGCTACGGTATCCTGATGGGTATTTTCTGAGCTCAAAGCCGTAGTTGTGAAGCACTGAAATAAGGTCTATTTCTTGCTTAGCT
>JAMOOR010000091.1 GCA_027065235.1 Thermotogaceae bacterium
CACTAAGGCTCTTCTGCGACACTGTCCAAGAAGAGACCCCCTCACTAAGGCTCTTCTGCGACACTGTCCAAGAAGAGACCCCCTCACTAAGGCTCTTCTGCGACACTGTCCAAGAAGAGACCCCCTCACTAAGGCTCTTCTGCGACACTGTCCAAGAAGAGACCCCCTCCGTTTAAAGATAAAAAAAACTACACAAAGTAAAGGGAGGTGATTTAAATGGCAAACCTTCTTGACTACATTCCCTTCCAAGGTATGACCTGCATTGACATGCAACTTGTAGAAAAAAATCCTGAAAAAGAGGCTTATCGTGAGAAGTTCGTATTAAAAGAAATTCCACCCGACACTGTAAAACACCTCCTCTCTTCAAACACTCATTTCCATATATGTCACTCCCTCTGCGTTGAAGAAAATAAGATCCTCCCTTTCCCAAGGACCAGAATTCCTTACCTCTACACAATCGAAGACATAATCGAATACATCAAACCCTCCCCAAAGGAAAGCGTTCTCAACTCCATCCTCAACAGCCTGGTCCCGATAGACAATTTTCTGAAGGAAGAAATTGTATTTCTCAAATACGTATCCTACCTGAAGAAATACATCACAACTTACCATGATATAATCATCAAAAGAAACTCTTCAATTAAATTCCAGCCTCTACGAGTAACCACTACCAATATGGAAAGAAAGTACTCAAAAAGATATATGGACGGACCTCCATCAGTTGTTGAAGTAGAATTGCGAACAATATCGGACTCAGAAGAAATAGAAAACGTAACAATAGATCCTTTATTGAAGGGAAGAGAAGTTTTCAAAAAAGGAGAAACCTCAATCAGGGATGGTTATTTTGCCTTGCTGTGGATAAGGAGTGTAATTCTCCGTGCAGGAAAAGTCCATATACATCCACGTGATCTTTCATTCTGCAAAACCATTCAGCTTTTGTACACCCTCTGGGACATGTACAAAGAGGATAACCTTGTGAAAGAACTTCAGGAACTTCATCACGAACTACATAATTCAAATTTGTATAATAATCAAAATAATCAAACTATGATTGAAAGTACCTGTAGTGATAATACCGGTACCAGTAATAATACTAGTACTCCTGTTATTATAAATAATGGTACTAAGAATAAGAATAATAATATTAAAAATTTGAAAAAAATTGAAAAAATCATGAAATACTTCACTGAAACAACCATGATGCATTTTGAATTGATGGAAAAGTTACCTCTTTCTTACAAACCTTTCTATGGAGGAAGAGATACTCACAACTTTCTTTTGCTCAGTTTTATCTGGGATGTTTGTAGTAATGTTTTAGAGATAAAAGATTTTGAGGAGACTCCTCCTTTGAAAGCTGAAATCCTTGAAACCATTTTGGAATCTGATATATGGGAAACGGAAATGTTTATAAGAAAACTTGAAAGTTATAGAAGGAAAGGACGTAAGGACATCAGTCATAAGCTTGCCGTAATAGAAAAGGAAATTCTTCCCTCACTGTGTGAAGCAATACACAAGTTTATCCATTCCCCGAAAATCTTCTACAATTTCCCCAATGATAAGGATATAGCTTTCTACGAGCTTGAAATTAATGAAAACTGGAAAAATGAACAAAACGAGCAGAAGAAATAACCTCTGTTGGCTTTGTTTTGAGAAAAATCATGTTATAAAAAAAAATAAAGAAGGAAGGAGGGGGAAGTATGGACACAAGAAAGTTTGCCCTATCAACTGAAACCAGAATAATTCCAATTGAAAACATCATCATCCTTAATGAGGATATGCCTTTCCCTGTTCT
>JAMOOR010000092.1 GCA_027065235.1 Thermotogaceae bacterium
GCCCTTGTTGGGCGGTTTTTGCCTTCTTAATAAAGAAATTACTTGATCTCGACCTCTGCTCCAACTTCTTCGAGTTTTGCCTTGATCTGCTCTGCTTCTTCCTTGCTGACTCCGCTCTTGACAACTGCGTCTGGAGTTCCAGCCTTTTCGACGAGTTCCTTAGCTTCCTTAAGGCCAAGTCCAGTGATCTCCCTAACAACCTTGATAACCTTGATCTTCTGCTGACCGAAGCTCTGGAGAACGACATCAAACTCTGTCTTCTCTTCAGCTGCTCCACCAGCTGCTCCACCAGCTGCTGGAACTGCCGCAACTACTGGAGCTGCTGCGGTAACTCCAAACTCATCCTCAAGTCTCTTAACGAGCTCTGCAAGATCGGCAACCTTCATTTCCTTGATGGCTTCAATGATTTCATCAATCGTCATACCTAAAGCACCTCCTCACTCTGATTTTTTGTCCTTGATAGCGTTAAGCGCATAAACCAAGTTCCTCATGAGACCGGAAAGTACATAGACAAATCCTCTGATCGGTCCCTGCGTGGCGGATACAAGCATAGCGTAAAGCTGCTGTTTGGATGGGAGTTTTGCAAGGGTCTCAACTTCTTCTTCGTTGAATACCTTACCTTCCAAGAATCCGCCTTTGAACCTGAATGTCTCTATCTTGTTCTCTTTGATGTAATCGTAAAGCGTTTTAAGAGCTTCAATTGGATCTCCATCTACGACATAAAGTATAGCTGTAGGTCCTTCAAGGGCATTTCCGAGTTCTGATGGGTCGTATCCTAACTTCTCAAGGGTTATCCTTAGAAGGGTGTTTTTAACAACCATGAACTTTGCTCCATCTCCAACTTTTTCTCTTAGGTTGTTCCTAAGCGCCCTCATCTGCGCAACTGTAAGACCTTTGTAGTCTGTAAGAAGTATAAGGCTTGCGTTGGGAAGTATCTCCTGCAAATGCTCGAGGATCTTCGCCTTCTTTTCTCTCGTTACCAAGTCCTTTCCCTCCCTTCTTATAAAAAGAAAATAGGCCTCATACTTGAGGCCCCCATACCACAGCCACAACTGGCTGGGGAGCCTCGGGCAGGCGGCTTCAACGCCCTTTATTTACTTCCTGCCGTCTTCGGCTCTCTCGCAAAAGGTATGTTACCATCCTGAAAGGAAAAATTCAATACTTAGAATACCCTTTTCTGTATGGATATGAAGATATTAACCAGTTAATATAAAAAGGTAGTGGGTGTAAGATGACGGAAAGGAAAACAGATTCTTTTATACCTTCTAAAAACTTCCCCAAAGCCTTCTTCGAGAACTCATATATGCCTTCTCCCCTGGCTTCAACAAGGCTTGCAAAGTTAACAAGCTCTACTACTTTTATAGCTTGAGTTTAACCGCTGTTCCATATGCTACCATTTCAGCCGCACCGCTCATGACAGAAGAACTTCCAAGTCTCATTCCTATCACGGCATCAGCACCTAGTTTTTCTGCTTCTTTTATCATCCTTTCAATGGCCATGTTTCTGGCCTCTGTCAACATTTCTGTATATCCCTTTATCTCACCACCGGCTAAGGTTTTTAAAGCCGCTGCTAAATCCCTTCCTACGTGTTTTGACATAACTACATTTCCTATAACAAAACCTAAAACCTCTTCTATTTCCCTTCCTGGAACATAATCCGTCGTGACTATGATCATAACACTTGCCCCCTTTCTATATTTCCTTTTTTTCAAACACCTTATAGGCAAAGTAGATCAGAATGGATGATACTATCAAAAATC
The DNA here is from genome assembly GCA_027065235.1 of Thermotogaceae bacterium. Lineage (GTDB taxonomy): Bacteria > Thermotogota > Thermotogae > Thermotogales > Thermotogaceae > JAGHBG01. The sequence goes on from JAMOOR010000092.1 coordinate 1,761, forward strand.
CAAGGGTGCGTGCTACATCCACGCTGTCACCTTTGAATATATTGTTTCCAAGAACATAGGTGTAGGTGTTTAAGAATCTAAGTGGTCTTATAAATCCAGCAGCGGTCGTGATGCCTAGGATTCCCAAAGATAAGATTATGGGTTTTACTTGGTCATTGTAAAAAACGGATGTGATGAACGCTACAGAAAACCACAAAATCGCTCCAATCTCCGATTGAACAAGAAACTTCCATGTAAGTCCATAATTTAAAGGCTTTGAGAAAACTAAGGAGTAAAGAGCGGGAAGAATGGAAAAAAGCGCTATCTCAAAAACGAGTATAAGAAGACCTGCAAAAAACTTTTCTAAAAATATTTGTCTTCTATCCTTTCTTGCTAGTAAAAATTCTATAGTTCCATTTTCATACTCCCTTGAGAAGAGTGGAAAAGCAAAAATGATAGCTATTATCGGAATAAGCTGCCCTAAATTCTTTCCAAACCACTGAGAATAAATGTAAAAGCTCCAGTCCTTTAAAAGGCTTATGTTGTACCCTTTTAATTGATCTTCATACTTATGAAGCATTTTTATCGCATAATTTTGAAGGGGAGCAATGGAGAAAAATATTAAAGTCGTTATTATCAGCGTTAAAATGGAACGGGTTCTCATATCGTAAAATTCCTTTTTCATTTTTTCTCCCCCTTTACAAGCGCTTGAAAGATGGTTTCAAAATCAACTGGTTGATAATCTCCTTTCGCTCTTTCCTTTTCAATTATGTAGATTTTCTCCTGAGAAGTCGTCTTGTATAGGTAGCCATTTTCAACACTTTCATTTACTTCAACTACCACCGCTACATATTTTTCTTTCAGTTCATCTAAATAATCCATTTCCACAAAACTTCCATCTTTCATTATCGCCACTTTATCTGTGATTTTCTCCACCTCAGGAAGAATATGGGTTGTTATGAGAAAAGACTTTCCATTCATCGCCATTTCTCTGATTATCTCTAAAACCTTGTTCCTAATAACAGGATCAAGCCCCCACGTCGGCTCGTCCAATATGTAAAGATCAACATCTTCGGAAAATACTATAGCTAAGTAAAGCTGTGTCATCATCCCATGGGAAAGATTTGCTACTTTCTCATCCGGAGGCAGTTTAAACCTTTTTATAAATTCATAGGCTCTTTTTTTATCGAAATACTTAGACACATACCCGGAAATCTCCAACATCTTTTCTATGGTGTAGCTTTTATAAAGCTCCTTTTCCTCCGGAAGATAG
>JAMOOR010000093.1 GCA_027065235.1 Thermotogaceae bacterium
TATAAATTCTGACGCTGCAGCCTGCTCCCCATGGCTCTCCATAGATAAGCGCACTTTTGTTGATCTTTCTTGCAGTTTTAACTATCATCTCCATTGTTTCAAGATCAATAACTCCCATCTGATCAAAGCGAAAACCATCAACATGGAACTCTTCAAGCCAATATTTAACGGTGTCAACCATAAGTTTTCTCATCATCTTTCTCTCTGAATTTGTGGTATTTCCGCATCCCGTTTCATCTATGTAATTTCCCTTGCTGTCGAGTCTGTAATAATAAAAAGGAACTGTAGCATCCAAGGGAGATTCTTTCCCAATTTTATAAGTGTGCGGAAAAACCACATCTAATATCACTCCGATTCCGTTTTCATGGAGCCTTTTGATCATCTCTTTGAGTTCTCGAAGCCTTGCATATGGATCATAAGGATCTGTTGAGTACTTACCAGAAGGCACCATGTAAAGATAGGGATCATAGCCCCAGTTATAGCACTTTTCATCATTCTCTTTGCAACTTCTAAAAATCATTATAGGCATAATTTGAACGTGGGTTATTCCAAGCTTTTTCAGGTGGGAAAGTGCGGTAGCTACACCATCATTTTCCGATTCTTGAACAACACCAAGATACTTTCCTCGTAGCTTTTCCTCCACCCCGCTACTTTCAAGAGAGGTTATGTCAGCTATATGCATCTCATAAATTATTGCATCCGTGAAGGCTCTGAGATTTACCGGTTTGTCTTCTTTCCATCCTTCCGGATCGGATTTTAATAGATTCACTACAGCGCTCATCTCTCCATTTATAGACACGGATTTTGAGTAAACGTCAACCGTTTTTACAACCTCGCCGAGCCTGTCTATTTCGTAAAGGTAAAACCAACCATCCAAGTCTTTATCTATCACGGTTTCCCATATTCCGTCTATTTTTCTTTCCATATCATGGACAGCATCTGGAAGCTCATTCGAGTGCTCTCTAAACAAAAGAAGCTTTACAAACTTTGCAACTGGTGACCACAATCTGAAGATCGTCCTTCCATCTTCTATAAAACAGCCTAATCTTTCATTGAAGTCTGGTGTGAAATCTTCCAAGACTTCCGTGGGATATACCCTTACTTTGCCCTCAGATGACTTAAGAAAAATATCCTTTGAAATATCCTTCTCTTGAAGCTCTCTCTTTAAAACCATTGTAACTTCATTAGCTTGCATATCCTTCATCGCTATCACAAAAGGTTCTTCGTCATCCCCAATAACGAGCTTTATATCCACAGGTTCGCCAAGAACGACAGGAGTTTCAAAGTAAGCTTTTATCGTATTCTTGCTCACTATCTCAGCCCATATTGGCAGCTTCATAAAGTATTCACCTCACCTCCACATAGATGGTATGATACAGTCAGAGGTGGTGATTTTGAAGATGGCAAAAAAGAGTCCAAAAGAGATAGCATGGGAAACAGTTAAAACGATCATTTACGCTTTTATTGTTGCAACAATTATAAGGCTTTATGTGTTTGAAACGATGCTTGTTCCAACACCTTCGATGGTTCCAACCATAATGGTTGGGGATAGACTCTTTGTTGAGAAGATCACCTACACTGTGAGAGAACCCCAAATAGGAGACATCGTCGTATTTTGGTCTCCTACACCCGATGAAAGAGCGCAGCAGATGCTAAGGGCCTTCGACAAGTTCATGGATCTTTTCTCTCCAAGGGAATACAAAGGTCATGTAAAGTATGTAAAAAGACTTGTGGGAAAAGAGGGAGACACGCTGGAAATAAAGAAAGGACCGGATGGTAAGTATCATCTTTTCGTGAACGGTAAAGTGCCGGAGGCTCTTAAAGATGTAGAATACGAACCCGATGGTGTATTCAAATATCCCGAATTCTATAACTGGTTGTTCCAGGCAAGTTTAATAAGAAATGATCCCAACAAATACAGGAACTTTCTAATGGAGCTTTTAAGAAAAACGGGAGAAGTTGGTCAATACATAAAAAACCAGCAACTTTTAAGCATCGGAAAGAGGGAAGGATTGAAGCCAACAGTGGCAGATTTAATTTTCTCAATAGTCGGTGGTAGATCGCCAAACGGGATGAAGTATCCAGGTGAACCTTACGATGGCTACGCTAAAAACTTTCTCAAAGACTACATTAAAAAGACTTCTGGCTTGCCAAAACTTGACTTATCTAAGTTCATAAAAAAGGCGCCAGATGGCCATGTAATCCTGAAAATACCAAAAGGTTTTTACTTTTTCATGGGGGACAACACAAAGGAGAGTCTTGATAGCAGATTCTTTGGATTCGTTCCGAAGAAAAATGTCATAGGAATGCCCATATTGAGGATATGGCCTTTCAACCGCTTTGGCCCCGTCCAGCCGGAGACTCAACACCATACTCACTAAGGATTTTGTCTTTATCGGGGCTTTTAACCTTATCATACATAGCGGCAAAGTCAGCGTATTTTCCCGACTTTTCGTACGCTATAGCAAGGGCAAGGTAGAGTTCGTCCCTATCAAGTTTTCCTAAAAGGGGCTGTAGTATCATGATAGCTTCACTGTATCTTTTTATCTCCAAAAAAGCTACACCAAGATTAAGTCTTGCAATATGGAAGCCCTCGTCTAAACTCAAAGCTTTTTGATAGGCTTCAATGGCCTGGTAGAGAAACCCCTTTCTTCTATAAACATTTCCTAAGTTATTCCAGAGTTCGGGGAGATTCTCTACGACAAGAGCTTCCTTCAGTTTTCTTTCTGCACCATCTAAATCACCAAGGTTTGCAAGTTCAAGAGCCTCCTTTAGAAGAGCCTCCACCTTCACCATAAACTCCCCTTTCAACATAGAAAAGCGTATCTGAGTATATTTCATCGAACATCGCAACTTGCGCGCTTATCGATGTAATTCTTATAGTAACACCCAGTGTATAAGGAATCTTAACTCTCCACATTTGCCTGTAGGAGCTAAGTGGACCTGAACTAGAAATATCTCCCCCGCTTCTTAAAGAAAGCCATCTCAGAGTCTCATCCT
>JAMOOR010000094.1 GCA_027065235.1 Thermotogaceae bacterium
AATAGACAACAATGCGGTGAGTCATCTAAGAGCAACCACTTTAGGTTCAGATAGGGCTTTTCCTGTGGTAGATAGTAGGTTAGTTCGTGGGACGTGGCAGAATATATTTTTTGTGGAATTAGACCTTCGCCCCAGAAATCGTAGAGTGGTTGTACAAATTGTTGGTGATTGATCGCTTGAGTTGAGATAAAAGAACAAAGGCAGGCCGTGATGCCTGCCTTTGTCGATTTTTAAACATGGAATTAATGCCTCTTAACCCATTTTATAACTATTGGCGCGGCTATATAGAGTGAAGAATAGGTTCCTACGATAGTTCCAATTGTCATACCGAATGCAAAGGATTTGATAGCTTTTCCTGCAAAAAGAAGGAGAATAAATACAACCAAAAATGTGGTGAAGGATGTGTTCAAAGATCTTACAATGACTTCGTTTATGCTCTTATTCACCAATCTTTCTACGTTCATTTGTCTATATCTTCTCATATTCTCCCTTATTCTATCATAGACGACTATGGTATCGTTAAGAGAGTATCCTATTAAGGTTAATATAGCTGCAACTGCTGGAACATTCATTTCGTAATTGAACATAGATATAAAGCCCAAAGTTATTATAACGTCATGTACAAGAGCGAGAATAGCGCCAATACCAAATACAAAGTTAAATCTAAATGTTATGTAAAGAAGTATCGCAATTATTGCAACGGTAACTGCGGTGTAGGTTCCTCTTCTTATCTCTTCTGCTGCGCTACCACTAACTTCACTGAAAGAAACAACCTCCGCTTTTACTCCTTTCTTCTCCTTCAAGGCTTCTATAATCTTTGAAGTTATGTAGGTTTTTTCGCTTTTTATAACATAGGGACCTATGATTTTCGCAATTTCTTGCATCTTTTCATTATCACTTTTAAGACCTTTTACCTTATCAACGATTTCTTTAGAAAGCTCCTTTGCCTTATCAGGAGCAACGGTGGAGATCATGTTTGCTATAACTTTTTCCCATTTATCTTGTTGATTCTCCTTCATTAGGTCTATGATTTTCTTTGCAAAATCTTGTGGAGTGTCAACTATATAAGTCTTTCCGACTATAACGGAGAACTTAGATTCGTTAGACCTTTCAGAGGCGCTTCTTATCCTTGCAACTCTAACATTTTTAAATTCAGGAGCAATTCCCTTTAAAGCTTCTCTTATATCGGCTTCTTTAACACTAGAGCTGTGGACAAGGATGGTTATTTCAGAGCCTCCGGTGAACTCAACACCGAAGTTGAATCCCTTCGTAAGCATCGAAATAATGGAAATAGCTATAATTATTAAAGATAGGGTGATGAAGATATGTCTTTTTCCTACGAAATCGAGTTCTCGTCTCATGCTTTGACACCCCCTTCGGTCTTTCTGAGTCTAATTGCTCCAGACATTACTTCAAGCATGAGTCTTGTAAATACGAGGTTTACAAACAGAGATCCAATTACACCGATAATTAGTGTGATGGCAAATCCTCTGATAGTACCGGCACCGAAGTAATAAAGAACAAGACCAGCTATTATTGTTGTAAGATTTGCGTCAACGAGTGTTATAGTTGATCTTGCAAATCCTGCGTTTATTGCGGTTTTTGCGTTTTTTCCTGCTCTCAGCTCTTCTTTTATCCTTTCATATATGATGATATTTCCGTCAACTGTTGTTCCTATAGTCAAGATGATACCTGCAATTCCGGGCAAGGTAAGGATCGAACCAGTCCAAGCAAGGATTCCAAAGAGGAGGAATGTGTTGTAAATGAGCGCAAGATCCGCAACTACTCCCATAGTGCCGTAGAAAGCTATCATGTAAATCATAACAAGGATTATTCCCCAGACTCCCGCCTTTAAAGAAGCATTTATTATATCTTTTCCGAGGGTTGGGTCAACCCATCCAGAAGAAACTTTTATCAGCCTTGCTGGAAGGACTCCACTCCTTAAAATAGCAGCTAGTCTTCTTGCTTCATCTATAGAGAAGTTTCCTGTGATCTCAGCTCTTCCGTTTGGAATTCTGCTCATAACATATCCTGCAAATTGCACATAATTGTCAAGAACTATCGCTAGCCTCTTACCCTTTGCAAGACCTGAACCTATCTGACTATCGTTTACAACAAGCATGGAAGTAATCTTTTCAAACATCCTTATGTCATCTCTGTTAACAAGCTCGAATGTTATCTTGTATCCACCTTTTCTTGTATCAGGAGCGATTCTCACGTTTCTGATCTTTGGTGATACGAGAACAAGGTCCCTTCTACCCATTATTTCTTTTCTTATAAGGTACCAGACTTCTTCATTATCTCTTCCTCTACCTTTAAGCCACATTGCTCTGTATCTTCTCGCTTCGTTCATAAGCTCAGGATCTTTCGTCGGATCAGAATATGTTTCGTCTAAAATTTGAGCAAAGTAAAGAATTCCAGTTGATCCAATAAGTTTTTCAGCTTGAGTTGTGTTTGTAGCAGATGGTATTTCGACTACGATGAATGCACCGTTTTCTTTATAAGCCTTCTTGAGAGTTGCTTCAGTGTATCCTGCAGCGTCAAGCCTTTCTCTTAAAACTGTGTAAACATCATCGACAACATCGGTGGTGTTCTTTGCAGTTTCTTTGAGGTCTATCTTATATTCAAGCCGTACTCCACCTTTTATGTCAAGGCCAAGTTTTATATTGGAGAATATGTAACCCCATCCTGGTAGAGCTTCTCCCCTGACCCAAAGAAGCCCCCACAGTGCGAATACAATCACAATTGTTACTATAAGTGCTCTCCATCTTTGTGCATTCACTCCTTAACCCTCCTTTCTACAACTTCTTCTACATTATTTTTTGTCTTCTTTGTTCTCCTTCTTTTCTTTTTTCTTTTCTTTTTCCTTTTCTTCTTCTTCTTTGTTTTCTTTCTCCTCTTTTGCCTTTATGACAGTAGCTATAGATCTCTTTGTAACTTCAAGCTCCGTGGTGTTGGCGGTCTTTATTTTAACCGTGTCCTTTTTAACATCGATAAT
>JAMOOR010000095.1 GCA_027065235.1 Thermotogaceae bacterium
GGCTATAGCGTACCAAACGCCAAAGCGTTCGACACTCAGATCGGCCACAATGGATATAAATTATACCTGCACATTCCCTATGAGTTAGCAAAACTCTCCAGTCTGGAATTTAACCAATCCGATTCTTTATGGTTTGGTGAAATAACCGTTCCTGTATTAGGACTTGAAGCTTTTGTTAGTGGAATTTACGACACCGATGCATCTACTCCAGCAACTGATCAATTATTTGTTGACAAGGCAGTTTCAATCGGCGTGAGAAAACCCATGTTTTCAGGTAACATTGGGATCGAACTCAATGGGGAACTTGCAAAAGACGGCGGATTTGCATACGGAGCATTTGGAGGATACCATGGAAGGTTAGACATATTCGAATTTATTGCAGGAGCCTTTGCAAGTTTCTCGGGCCATCATCAATTCCTATTTAACAGATCATATTATGAGAAAAAACTGCTAGGCCAGACTCCAGGAATATACATAGATGGAAGATCAACCTTTGGATACATTGTAGGAGCAGAAGTTTACTGGACATACTTGAAAGGAAAGATTTATCTAAACGGAGACTTCAGCAGAAATGTAACACTAGATGGAACCGTAAGAGGTGTTGTACCAGCACTTGGAGACAAATTCAGCGGCCTAATATTAACCGGTTATATATACGACGAAACTCCATTCAAAGATGGAAAATTCAGTGTGCTAGAAATGGGAGGAGATACTGTAGCATGGCTATCCGTATCCTATCCAATAATTGGGGATACTCTCACTGCAGGTTTCAAACTCGTATGGAATCCAGATACTGGAGATTGGGATAAATATATTAGCATAGGTGCTGATATGTGGAGGTGAAACGCTTGAAAGCCCCTTATTGGATAGCGGGCTATGAACAATTTGGAGAACTTCATGGGAGAAAATCAAAAGTAAAATACGAATGCGATGGAATAACGTTCTATCTATTCTCCGAGGATGATATAGATAAAGCCAAATTAAATAAAATTTGCAGATACGCAAAAGAAGGGGTGTTGGAAATCTTAGAAGATGAAGAGCTTATTCCGCATATCGCAGCACGGCTTAATTCAGCTTTAAATTTAAAGAATCTTCTTAAAAACATAGAAAAGTACATCTCTGTTATATTGGATGCAGAAGCTGTTTCTATACTCTTCTTCAGTGGTGATCATCTAGAATTCTTTGTCACCGAAGGTGGAGCCAGTGGTAGAATAGAAAGCATACCTGTTCCCATGGAGTCAATCGCAGGGACAATCTTCCTTAATAAAAAAACCATGATTTTCAATGATCTCAACAAGGAAAAAAGACATTTTAAGGGTGTGGATAAAGCTGCGAAGTTCGTTACAAAAAATATAGTTGGTTCTCCAATATTCGCAGGGGATATCGAAATTGGAGTTATAGAAGTACTAAACAAAGAAGGGGGCTTCAAAGAAAAAGATGCAAAATTACTTGAACTATTCTCCAATCTGATTGGAAGAAAGATTTATAGCTCACTAAAGCTTGACGAAATGAAAAGACTTATAAAAGACATTGTCACCGCAATTACAACTGCAATAGATAAAAGGGACAATTACACTCATACACACTCCAAAAATGTTGCAAGGATTTCGGTTTTGATAGGAGAAAGGTTAGGATTAAGCGAAAAGGAACTAGAAGAGTTGGAAATCTCCGCTACTTTGCATGATGTGGGAAAGATAGGCATATCAGATTCCATTTTACTTAAACCAGGTAAGCTAACAAAAGAAGAATACGAAATAATTAAATCCCATACTATCATTGGTGCTGATATACTTTCAAACTTGAAACATGTTACGAAAAACATGATTCTTGGAGCACTTGAACACCATGAAAGGTGTGACGGAAATGGTTACCCTTATGGAAAAAAGAATGGAGAAATAAGCCTTTTTGGAAGGATAATAGCAGTTGCAGACGTATACGATGCTTTAACGGGGACTAGAGTATATAGAAAAGGTATGGAAAAAAGCACCGCATATGAGATTTTGCTAAGAGATACTAAAGAAGGAAAATTTGATAGAAGAATTGTTGAGATTCTAGGGGAGTTAATAAATGAAGGGGCTGTCTGAACGGCCCCTTCTCTTTGGTGCCGAGGGCGGGACTTGAACCCGCAAGGCCTCTGAGGGCCAGCTGATTTTGAGTCAGCCGCGTCTGCCAATTCCGCCACCTCGGCCTATCCAACCAAATCGCATAGAGTATTATATATAAACTTCAATAGGTTTTCAACAACTACAAAAGGTACTGCCTATTGCATCTTTTAATAATCTCCTCTCCTGCATGGAGCGGTATAGGCATTTTCTGGTATGTTATAACGGTAAGTACCCGGAAGAATCTCTAACTTCTTAAAATCATCTGGCTCCCATATGTAAAAAACCATATCTTCCAAATGCCAGATTATGAGATTCCCATCCTTCTCAAAGTATATGGGTTTCTTAGATTTCCAAATCAGATTATTCCCTTCTCCAGCAGCTTTTCTGTACATGCGCCATTCTTTTCCATTATTCCTTATGTAATACGTTATAAGTTTGACCTCCCCATTAGAGTAACCACAATAACTCAACAAAGTTGTAGAAGAAGCTTCAAATCCTTTTCTAACGATTCTTGATTTAATTTCATCTCTGACAAAATTCACCGCCATCACAAAATCAATAAAATGGTTAACATCTGTTAAAATATATTTATAAGTTACAAGAACCTCCATATAGGCCCGAATAGAAATTGCGAAAGCGATAGTTACCACTATAATGTCCACCAGCACACCCACTAGAGTATAAGAGCGCCTTGCCATGTTTCTAACATCCCCATTAAAAGAACTTCTCCATGCCTTGTTTTCAAACTATAACATCCCTGTCAATTATCAGCTCTTTAGCAGCCCTCTCGTCAAGTTTTGTTTGGAAACGAACAAGCTTATTTATCGGATCGAAAAATAGAATCTCTTTGCTAACAAGCTCTTTTACTTTATCGATATCTCTC
>JAMOOR010000096.1 GCA_027065235.1 Thermotogaceae bacterium
CAAAAGGCTCCATGAAAACGGGATCGGAGTGATATTAGATGTGGTTTTTCCGCACACTTATAAAATTGGGAAAGAATCTCCCTTGGATGCTACAGTTCCTTTTTATTATTACAGACTCGACAGCAAGGGGAATTACATAGATGAAACGGGATGCGGAAATACCACAAATTCAGAGAGAAAGATGATGAGAAAACTTATGGTTGACACCGTTAAATATTGGCTTGAAGAGTTCCATGTTGATGGTTTTCGTTTCGATCAGATGGGAGTGATCGACCTTGAAACAATGGAGATGATAGTTAAAACTGCAAGAAAGATCAACAAAAGTGCGCTTATCTATGGAGAGCCATGGGGGGCAGGATATAGCGTCCGGATCTACAAAGGAATTCAAAAAAATAAAGGGTTTGGAGTATTTAACGATGATGTAAGGGATTCCCTCCGAGGAAGCGTATTTGAAATAGAAAAAAGAGGTTTTGCAATGGCAAATCCCGGTTTTGAAAGAAAGCTTTCTGTTAATATCCTTTCAAGTCCCGATTACCTTGGAGGATTTACTAAAAATCCTTATGAAACGATCAATTATGTGGAATGTCATGATAATCATACGCTCTTTGATAAGAACACTTTAGCTGCAAAGGTAGATGTATACTACGAATGGACATTAGAGGATTTAAAAGCCGCTCAAAAACTTGCAGGTGGCGTTATATTAACTTCCCTCGGCATTCCATTTTTGCAGCTTGGACAAGACTTTTGTAGAACGAAGAAATTCAATCCGAATTCTTACAACGCACCAATTGAAATCAACGGTATAGATTGGAATAGGAAGAAGGAGTTTTTTGATGTTTTTAAATATCACAAGGGTTTGATACAATTGAGGAAAGAACATCCGGCTTTCAAGGCTGACGATCCTGATGAGATAAGAAGTAAAGCTAAGATTTTAAGGGTTCAGGAACTTTTTATAGTAGTGTATTACGGAGAACATCTAAACAACGATCCTTGGAAACATATCATTATTCTTTACAACGGTTCTCGCGAGAGAAAGTGTTATCATCTTCCCCCAGGGAAATGGAAGCTAGTGGTTGATAAGAACGAGGCAGGGGTTCATATACTTAGAAAGCACGAAGGCAGACTTCATGTGGAGCCGATTTCGATGATGGTTCTTTGGAGGTGAGAAAGTGGTTTTAAAGTGGGTAATTACAGCTGTTATATTTGTGGTGGCTTATGCTGTATACAGGATAATAGTTGAAGCGATATTGAGAACCGCAAAGAAGTTGAAAAGACCTATATCAATGCCAAATACAATGAAGACCATAATAGGCGTTTTGATATTTTTGATTGCTTTGATGGTCGTTCTTGATTTCTGGGGAAAGAGTTTTACGGCATTGGCAGCCTCTTTGGGAATAAGTGGAATCGTCATAGGTTTGGCCCTTCAGGAACCGTTATCTAACTTGATATCAGGGATGTTTCTCCTTCTTAGCGGTACGATAAAAGAGGGAGATACAGTAAATATAGCTGATTATAGCGGAACGGTAAGAGCCATAAATGTTAACCATACGATAATAGAAACATTCGACGGAAAGAAAGTCATGATACCTAACAGAACTGTATGGAGTTCTTCTTTGATGAATTACTGGCCCTCTACTAAAAGAAGGATAGATCTCGATATAGGTATATCTTACGATTCTGATATGAAAAAAGCCGTTGAGGTTTTGAATCGATGTCTTAATGAAGTAGAGCTTGTTGAAAAGGATCCCGCACCCACGGTTGTATTTGCAGGTTTTGGTGATTCTTCGATAAATTTCCAGGTGAAGTTTTGGGTAAGAAGAGAGAATTACTTTGATGCTCAGATGGAACTTGCGATAAAGATAAAAGAAGAGTTCGATAAAGAAGGAATCGAAATACCATTCCCGCAGATGGATGTTCATATGAAGTCATGAATTATTTTGAAAAACTCCTCCAAGCAATAGAACTTGAAAGAGAAGAAGAAAAAAGAGCAGCTATTAATGAAATAAAAGCCCTTCCCGGCCCGAAAAGGGAGAAATTGGGAAGGGCCCTTTTGAATTTAAAAGGAAGCTATAAAGGAAGAGAACTTGGAGGACTTTACCTTGTAAAGTTTGGTAGAAAAATACCATTTAGAGATTTAGAAATAGATGTAGGAGATGTGGTTCTTGTAAGCAAAGGAAATCCACTAAAAAGCGATCTTACAGCGACAGTTGTAGAGAAAACTTCAAGATCTATAACGGTTGCCTTTTCTGATCCCCCACCAAAATGGGTGCTTTCAAAGGGAATAAGGATAGATCTTTATTACAACGATGTAACCTTCAAGAGAATGGAAGAAGCTTTGAAAGTGATAAAAGACTCAGCAGACTTTGGGGGGTTCAGGGAAATAATCTTTAAAAAAAGACATCCCCAGATTCCAAAAAAAGTTTCTTTAAAATTTTTCGATGATAAACTCAACGATTATCAAAAAGATGCTGTTTCTCTTTCTATCGGTAGTGATGAAATCTTTCTCATCCACGGTCCTCCAGGAACGGGAAAAACGAGAACACTCCTTGAAGTGATAAACCAACTTGTAAAAATGGGTAAAAAAGCAGCAGTAGCAGCGGATTCCAACGCCGCTGTTGATAATATGCTCTCTAGAATAAACCTTGAATGCGTTACAAGAATTGGTCATCCTGCAAGAGTGGAAAAGAGTCTTATAGAAAAGACTTTGTCTTATAAGGTTGAGAGTAGTGAGAGATACAAAGAAGTGGAAAATTACAGAAAGTTAGCGGAAGATGCTATGAAAGATCGTGATAGCTGCATAAGACCTGAACCTAAATATAAAAGAGGATTATCTGATGAGCAGATCTTAGAGCTTTCGAAAAAAGGAAAAGGAGCGAGAGGCGTTCCAGCCTCTGTTATAAAATCGATGGCATGCTGGATAGAGAAAAACATGATCGTTCAGTCCTATCTTGATAGAGCAAGAGAGATAGAAGATGAAATAATCAGG
>JAMOOR010000097.1 GCA_027065235.1 Thermotogaceae bacterium
CTCGTTTACTACCCCGCCCGCTGGAGGGACCTCAGTGCCAAGGACATAAACGGGAGGCTTCAAACCTTCTTCTTTCCATGTTTTCTCAGCTACCTCGCAAAGATCAGCCTGGCGAGACGCTGCGACTTCCGGGGGAATATCTTTTTCATCACCAAGTGGAAAGCTCGTGTCAAGATGAATCTTTCTGTATCCGGCTTTAACATAGCTTTCTACCATTTTTCTTCCCTTTTCCATAGCTTTCTCAGGGGCTAACTTTCTCCACGGAAGAGGACCTAAATGGTCGCCACCCAGTATGATCCTGCCAAAATCAAAGCCCACTTCATCTGCCAGTTTCTTTAATTTTCTAACAAAGTCAACCGGTTTAAAACCGGTGTATCCTCCCTCTTGATTTACTTGATTTGAGGTTGATTCTATTATGAATGTAATGTCCTTATCCCTCATATACTCAAGTGTGATCTTTAAAACATCGAAATTTCCAGTGCACACTGAGAAAATTCCTTTTTTGGTTTCTTTTATTTCTCTTATCAAATTCAAGATATTCAACTTTCTCATCTCCCTTTCAACACATTATTATTCCTTTATACTTCCAGAAACAAGTCCTCTCACGATATATTTCTGAACAACCAAAAAGAGCGCAACGGGTATCAATGTGGACATAAGTATTGCAGCCATTAACTCGTTCCATCTTACAGAGCTTCTGCTGAAGAATTGGTAAAGGCCTTGAGTTATCGGCATCAACTCATCAGATTTTATTAAGGTAAGAGCGAGGATGAACTGCTGACTCCATCCGGTTATAAAAGCGTAGATCAAAACAGCAACGATAGCAGGGCTTATCATAGGAATTATTATCCTATGAATAACAGAAAATTCGGAGCATCCATCAATTAGTGCAGCTTCTTCAATAGCTTTAGGAATGGTCTGCATGTAAGACGTTACAAGCCATGTGGAAAGTGGTATAGTGAAAATGGAACCTGCAAGGATAACGGAAAGATACGTGTTAACCAATCCGAATTTTTTCATGATTACATAAATTGGTACAAGAAGCATTATAGGAGCAAACATGTTGGCATAAATAACAAATATCATGATTGGTTTTCTCCCTCTAAAGTGAAATCTTGCTATTGCGTATCCAGCTGGTATGGCTACAAGAAGCGACACAATGCTAACCCCTGCTCCATATATAAAACTGTTAAGTAAATATCTTGGAAGCCTTGGAACAAGATCAAAAGCCGATTTAAAATTTTGCAAGGTGATCTTTTCTGGAAAGAGCGGAGCTGGAGACTTCCACGGAAGATCGGCAGGTCTCAAAGCTGTGACAAGCATTTGATATATCGGCAAAAATAGAAAAGCAATTAAAAGCAAAGCAAGAATCTGATAGATGATCTTTTTCGTTAGCTCTCTTGTGCTTCTCTTCATGCTTCCACGCCCTTTTCTAGAGTTCTTATGTAGAATATGGCGATAACGCTTACAAATATCACTTGGGCGATTGTCATCGCAGATGCCTTTCCTATACCTCCGAACCTGACCATGAGGAATGATATGTTGTAGATGGCTATCGGCAGTGTTTCTGTAGCCCTTATAGGTCCACCTCTGGTGAGTATCCAGATTATGTCGAAAGAGTTGAATGTCCAAACAGTGGAGAGAAGAGTAACTGTTAAAAGAACAGGTTTTATCATGGGAAGAGTTATTTTAAAGAACTTGGTTAAATCTCCCGCACCATCTATCGTGGCAGCTTCATACAAATTTTCTGGAATCGATTGAAGCCCCGATAGGATCATTATTATCATAAATGGAAGACCAACCCAGGCGTCAACTACGAAAGTCGTTATAAAAGCAGAAGAAGGTCGTGCGAGAAATGTCACAGGAGCCTTTATCAAATGAAGGTGCATAAGTATTGAATTCAATATACCAAACTCGCTATTGAGAGTCCAAGCCCACATCATAGCTGCCATGGCCCAGGGTATTGCCCAGGGAACTATAACAAGTGTTCTATATACCTTTTTGCCAATAAGGTATTTGCTGTTGAGAAGAAGAGCTCCAAGAAGTCCTAAAGCAACTTTAATCCCAACTGATCCAGCAACCCATAGCAGTGATCTTTTGAAAGCGGAGAGAAAATAGGAAAGTTTTGGGTCAAAGAGCTTGAACGTGAAAAGCCACTTATAATTTTCAAGGCCTACGAATTGTCTATAGAAAGGATTTAAAAAACTTGCTTTATAGAACGATGTTTCCACCACTTTATATAATGGGTACACAAGAAAAAGGGCAAAAGCAACAATAAGGGGAATTAAAAGAATATAGGGAACTGCTTTTCTTTTCATCTTTTTCCCTCCAAAAGTGGGGGCAAAAGCCCCCACAAGTTAATCTTTTATCACTTCTGAAGTATCTGAATTATTCTTGCAGCTTGATCAAGAGCGGTCTTAGCGTCGGTTACACCAAGAAGGACGCTGTGTATTGCGTCAAGTATTGCATCTTGAGTACCTTCCCAATCTTTGATTCCAACAGCTTCTGGATAACCGTATTTAATAGCTTCGATGTAGGGTTTCCAGTACCATTTCTGGAACTCTGGGAGGTCTTTTTCTTTTACCATGGGTGGAACGAATCCAAGTTTGAGGTCCCATTCTTTCTGTTTCTCAAAGCTTGTCATGAAGTTGAGAAATTCGATAGCGAGGTCAACATTCTTGGACTGGGAGGATATAGAGATACAGTCTGTAACGATAACGGTTGAGTATCTCTTGATAGAATCTGGTCCACCGGGGATAAGGAAGAATCCAACATCGATTCCCTTTTCCATAGCTTTTCTTGCGTTGTGGACATGGTCTATGTACATTCCAACTTTTCCAGCTTCGAAAAGTTTTATCAAATCTTCCCTTTTCCATTCGATTATACCTGGCTGAGCGTATTTGGAGAGTTCTTTGTAGAACTCAAGGGCTTTAACAGCTTTTGAATCGTTGATTACGACTTTTCCGTTTTCATCAACTATTCTTCCATCGTTTGCATAGAGATACTGCTGGAACTGCGTAACTGTGGAGACAAATTTCTTTCCTGCCATGGCTATACCATAGATTCCCTGATCTGGATGGTATATCTTCTTTGCCGCCTCAAGCAGCTCGTCCCAGTTTGTAGGAACCTTAACTCCATACTTCTTAAAGAGCGCTTTGTTGTAGATGAAAACTTTCGTTGACATCGCTCTAACAACGCCCCATACATGACCCTTGTATGTAACGGTATCCCAAACAGTCTTGTAGTAGAGAGCCTTTTTCTCAGGTGTTATATACTTGTCAAGGGGAATTATAGCCCCCATGTCTGCAAGGGCTGGAATCCATCTGGAACCGATGTACATGACATCAGGAGCAGCTCCAGCACCGATGGATGTAATTATCTTGTTCCAAAGCTCGCCCCATCCCACAAATTCCATCTGGATGTCAACATCTGGATGAGCTTTCTCAAACTCTTTAGCGATAGCTTCTTGATCTTCAATGGTATATCCTCCACCAATTGGCATGAGAACTTTAAGAGTTCTCTTTGCGGCGAAAGTCATCGTTCCAACTAAAAGTATACCTACGAGCATGAACACAACAAACTTTTTCATAAAACCACCCCTCCTCCTTAGGATTTTTAAAACCCATAAACGGGCTTCACTCCATCTTCACGACCCTTGTTAAATTCCTTGGAGAATCAACATTTATGCCCTTTTCTTCAGCTATTTTCAGTCCAAGGAATTGACCATATATAACCTTTAAGAAGGCGTCCTCCGGGTAACTTGAAGGAAGACCAATATCGCTTTCCACATCGACAACAATTGCTCCCATGTCTTTAAGCTCTCTCTTTAACTTTTCTTCCTCATCCAGACCCTTTTTGAATATATGAACGGCTACTCCTTTCTCTACCAGCGCCTTGGGACCATGCCTATATTCAAGGGCAGAGTAGCTTTCCGTTTTGGTTATGGACATTTCCTCAAGCTTCAAGGCACATTCTCTTGCTATACCTTCGTAAACCCCTTCACCAAGAAACACATGGTGGTGAGCGTCAAAAAGCTCTTTTTTGCTATTAACAAAGCTCTTAATTTTCTCAAAATTCTTTTCAAAATCGTCGATAAGTTTTTTCAAGGCTTCAACGTTTCCGCTTAACTTGCTGGCAATGTATTCAAAGGAGAAAAGCATACTTACAAAGGATTTTGTCATAACGACAGGTTTTTCCTCCATGGGAAGGACTATCGATATATCTGGATCTTTCTCAAGGCTGCTATCTTCTCCAAGGGTTATTCCAAAAGTTTCAACATTATTTTCCTTGAATTTTTCAAGTGCATATAAAACCTCCGTTGTCTCTCCTGAGCGAGAAATCAAGACAGCAGCTTTTTTGCTTTTCTTTCCCACATTTTCTTGGTACGCGAAAACTATCTCACCTGCTGGTACTGCTTTTGTCTCGATTCCAAGTTTCAACGAGAAATGCCTTGAAGCAGCAATACCGAGGTAGTAAGATGAACCACATCCAACAAAATACACAACATCTTTCCCTTTGAAAAAATCCTCCAACCTTTGGGAGTTTTCCTCGTAAAATTTGTCAAGAAATTCAGGAAGCCTTTTTATCTCCTCTTTTACTTCTTCCATATTCTTTTCAACTTCCGTCATTTCTTTCCCTCCTTCCTTTTACCAGTGGCAACAATTACTTCCACCCCTAACTTTTCTAAATCTTTCTTCCTATCGTTATCTATCTTTTCAACGACAAGGGCAGAAATCTCTGCAACATCCATAACTTTAAAGGGTGCAGTGCTGCCAATCTTGCTTCTATCGGCAAGGACTATCACTCTCTTTGCCCTTGATGAAATTTCTCTTGCTACAGTTGCCTCTTCAAAGTCGTAGAAAGTTATCCCTGACTCTATGTTCACTCCATCGACACCCATCAAAAAAACATCTACGCTTATATTCTCAAAGAACTTATGAGTTTGCCCTCCAACACATTCGAAGGAATTTTCCCTAACGGTCCCTCCAGAATGAATTAATTTAAAGTGCTTTCTCAAATTTATTATTGCCCACGCAGTTGTTATCGAATTAGTTATTATGGTGAGGTCGTTTACAGGAGAGCTGTCCAAAGCCCTTGCTGCGTAAAATACCGTGGAGCCTCCGCTCATAGCAACTACTTGACCATTTTTCAAAAGTTTGACCGCTTCTTTTGCAATCTGTTTCTTTGCTTCTTTCGCCTCTTCCAATTTGAAGAAGAATGGATAATCAAGCTGGAAGTTTTTTAAGAAAGCTCCTCCCCTTTTCCTCTCTATTAAACCCTGAGACTCAAGGAGTTTTAAATCCCTCCTAACAGTCACCTTCGAGATTCCAAGAACCTCAGAGATCTCATTTACCGTCATGAATCCCTTTTCTTTAAGATGGTGCATAATTCTTCTAAGCCTCTCTTCTTTTATCAAGCTTGCTGCCCCTTTCGTTCAAATTCGATCCAAATCGTTCTGTTATGGTATTATAATAGAAACTCATTTGATCTGCAAATTTTAAAAAGCGGTAAAATGCGATTGCCATTTTGGGAATCTTGAAAATATAACGATTGTGGGGTGAAAAGTATGAAGATTTTAGGTATAGATGCTGGAGGGACACATTCAAGGGCGGCGGTCGTAGATGAAAATGGAAACCTTCTCGCTCTGTCTCATGGTGGGCCTTCTAACTTTCGCGATATCGGAATAGATGAATTTTTAAAAAGAATATCATCACTCGTGGATTCGCTTAATATAGATAGGAAAACTTTCGACAGTGCTTTTGTAGGGGTTTCCGGTATGGGATTTAAGAAGGGTGATAGGGAATATTTTGCAGCACTTTTATCGAAAGTTATTTCTGCAAAAAGAATTGGCGTTGTGAATGATTGTCATGCTGCACTGATCGGAGCCATAGCGCCAAAAGATACGGGAATCTGTATAATCTCTGGTACCGGTAACATGACAATAGGAATATCCAAAGACGGGAAAGTATATAGAGCCGGTGGCTGGGGACATCTTCTTGGCGATCCTGGAAGTGCGTTTGGGCTTTCTTATGAAGCTTTCAAGGTAGCGCTTAAAACCGTTGAGAAAAGAGAAAACGCTTTTAAAATTGCTAAAGTTTTTCAAGAAGAGTTTGGAATAGTTGATTTGGATGATTACCTGGAATTCTTCTATTCATCAAAATCAAAAAGCAAACTTGCCTCAATTGCTCCAAAAATCGTTGAACTTGCAAAAAGCGGCGATAAACATAGTGAGAGGCTGGTTTTGAAGCAAATAAAGGAAATAGTGGATCAAGTTATAGCAGTTTCGAAGGCTGTAAAAAGCAACTACATATCCTATTCTGGAGGGATGTTCAAATCAGAATACTTCAAGGAGAAATTGAGAGAAGAACTTTTGAATCATGACTTTGAGCTGGTTAAACCAACTCTTCCACCGCTTGGAGGAGCTATAGTTATGGGAATTTCGGAAATTCGTGATGTGAATAAAGAGTTGGTCAACAACATAAAAAGTTGGATATGGAGCGTGGAAAGTTAAATCTTGAGAGGTGAAAGTTCAGCAATATTGCAAGCAAACTTGTACTAGGTTACTCACATCCGACCACTGATGGAGGCTATTGCAAACACATCAGTATTTTTGCACAAATTGATGAATTACAACCAAAAAAGCGAAATGGATTATATTACTCCATAAATGTTTTCCTTTTTTTCATATAAATCTTTCTGATCTTTTCCAGTTCCCTTTTGTACATTTCCTCCCTGTAATTTGGATAGGTAAAGTCATGATGCATGAACTTTCCCCTGTAGTATATCAGAGTTATCTCTGCGTAAATGCCCTTGGATAAATAAATCCTGTTCCCCCACGCTTTAGTGGAAGCCAGCACGAACTGGGTATGATGTATATAACCAGGGTCAATATTCACCCTCCTATTACCTTCAACCATGTACATCTCTTCTATCTCATTGGTGGTCAGTTTAATATCGGCAAGTTGAGCAGGATGAATTAACCTTTCAAAACTTATAAGTTTTCCTTTTATGCCATAACCCATTTCCTCTGAGTAATAGAAGGTATATTTCTCAAAATCGAGTTCGGGAGAAATGTAATCTATAGGTCCGAAATGCTCTTCCAGAATTGGCTTGAGTTCTTCTATCCAATAGTTTATAGATGGAGCAAAGATAAACATTACTAGGTTTACAAAGTCAGGGGTTCTTACTTTTCCCATACAAGTTCACCTCGAAATCCTTTATTTTGATTTTAAGAATTCTTCCTGAATATTCCTTTATAGTAACTACGGAAGAGTTATTTGTAACCTTTACATCTTTAAATATTTCATAGTTTTCATAGGGAGACAAGGGCCTACCATTTACAAGCAGTGTTGCATCAGAAGAGTTATAAAGGGTGGCATAGGGCAGTGTCAATTCCCTTTCTATTTCAACGAGCAATACTATGACGAAGATAGAAAGAACGGCTACCATCACATAGTAAAGAACTTCATAAGAGATAGAAGGTTTTTCTTTCTCATTAGAAACTGGTAGACGAGTTTCAGATTCATAGTCCTCGATAAGATCTGATTCGTCGAGCTGCAGCACTGCAGAAAGCCTTTTTAAATAGTTCTTTATATATATAGGACTCTCTATAGAAAAATCACCCTTTTCCATCTTTTTCAGCTTATCTATGGAAATGTTGGTCTTCATTGAGAGCTCTTTGAGAGGTATTCTTTTCTTTATCCGTGCATCTTGGAGCTTTTCTGAAAGCTCCTTCCACCCCACATTAAATACTCCCTTTCTTAAGCCTTTGAGTCAAAATATGAGCCATTCTAGTTGGTTCTGGTATCCTTTTTCCAGGAATCGTCATTTTTTTGACTATCTCTAAAGATGTATCAGGATCGGTCAAATGCCCCGGAGAAACAAAGATGGGTTTAACGTTTTTTCTTGTCCTCACAACGTAGCCTATTTTGTTCCCATTTTTATCTTTGAGTTGTACGTAACTCCATTCTTCTTCTGGGAGAGGATCATACCAGCCGTAAAGCCTCGATTTCGCCACCCCAACTGTTGGAATATCTATAAAAAGCCCCATATGCGAAGCTATACCTATTCCTCTAGGATGGGCAATCCCTTGACCATCGAAGACAACAACATCTGGTTTTTTGGATAGTTTTTGCCAAGCTTTTAGAAAGGCTGGTCCTTCTCTAAACACAAGTAATCCTGGGATATACGGAAATTTTATCTCAACAATTTCGTATACATAATCTACCAATTTTAAGGATGGATATTCTATTAGAACTATAACAGCCAATCCTCTATCCTTAGTAGGAAAAGAAAGATCTACACCAGCTACAAGATTCAATTCCCCTTTAAAAGGGATTATTTTAAGTCTTTTCTTCATTTCGTTTTGAATAGAGATCGCTATATCTGGATCAACAGTCCAATCATGTAAAGGCTTATATTCCATATCATTCACCTTTTGTATTGTTTCTCAAAAATACCCTTCTTCCAAGGTTCTTATCGTATTCGCTCCACTCTTTATCCTCTTCAGACTTCTTTATTATGTCCATAAAACGAGCTATCTTTGAATCCATATTTTCTATGAAGTGAATAATCATGGCTTCAGGAGTTTTTGGAAGTACAGGGGAACCATGTTCCATTTCTCCATGATGTGAAGCAATTATATGTTCAAGCTCTATAACCTTCTCTGTCTTTATTTTAAGCTTATCTGCAAACTTTCTAACGATCTCTATACCAATTATTATATGTCCTTTCAGTTCCCCTTCGGTTGTGACTTCAATGCCGGTAGAAACTACTCGGTATTCTCTGATCTTCCCTATATCATGCAGAAGCGCTCCAGATATTAAAAGGTCTCGATCCACGTTATAAAACTTCGAAACATAATCAGCTATCTTAGCAACAGTCAAACTATGCTCCAAGAGCCCCCCTATATAAGCATGGTGAACTCTCATTCCTGCTGGAGAGTGCTTTATTTCTTTCTCCATGGAAAGAAAAATAGTCCTTGTTAGATTCAGTATATCCTTGTCTTTTATTGTACTTATAAGCTTTAGGCTTTCCGCAAAGAGTAGATCGATATCTTTTTCTGTTCTTTCAACGAACCTATCTGATGGAAATTCTCCCTCTTCCAGTTTGGAAATAGAATTAGGCTCTCTAGAAATATTTATCTGCAATCTGTCTTCAAAATATACCACTTTTCCTTTTACCTTAACTACATCGCCAATTTTTAAAAACGAATCATTGTTTTCCGCATTGTGCCAATCTACGGCCCTAACATTACCTGTTCTGTCACTGAAAGTCAAAAGGAGAAATTTCTTTTGATCTTTTGATATCTGAAGCCTCTTACTCGCAACTTTAACGATCAGTTCAACTTCTCTTCCCAAATGTTGCTTTAAATCCTGGATATACGGATATATTTTGGAGATATTAAGCTTGTCAGAAATCTTCACTTCTTTCACCCCTTATATATCTACCAAGCACATCTGGATCTTCTATGGGATACGGAAATTTTATTGTACCTTCTCTTGAATAAAATTTAACATAAAAAGGCCTTATTTCAAAGGATTCAATGTCTTCAAATTTTATCACAGCTTTTCCAATTATGATCTCCTTTTTATCAAGATCAACGAGTATATTTTTATTCCACATCGATAATATCCAAATTCCGATGACAGTGTAAATCACAGCTATAAGGATTTTTAGAATGTAGGAAAGGTTGTAAAAATTTTGGTTTAATATGAAAGGCGATGAAAAAGCATATATGGATAAAATGGTGAACTTATACCATGGTGGGATCCTAAAAAGGTGCTTCATAAAAATGCGGGGATCACCCCCGCATCACTCCACCTCCACCTTAGCCATTGCTCTTGTGTACCTCTTTACTTTTCCGGACCTCAAACAATCGGTACATACATGCATTCTTTTAACGGTTCCATCGGGAAGAATGACTTTGACCCTTTGAATATTGGGTTTGAACCATCTGGACGTCTTTTTGTTGGAGTGGCTCACATTGTTTCCACTTCTTGGACCCTTCCCACAAATTTCACATCTTTTTGCCATCCCTCTTCCCTCCTGTTCGAGTTCATTATTTTGCACGGTTATGAATGATACCATATATAAATCAAATCGTCAAAAGTTGCATATATCATAGCCTCTGGATGAATACGAAACCACCTGATAAGGTAGCAGAAACTTGCTTTTTACCGAGTGGAATTTCTAATCACAACCTCTGTGGAAAGAACATAGCCTCTTTTCCTAACAGAGTCCTTTTCAATAAGAGCTATGAGGATCTGTGCGGCTTTCCTTCCCATCTCATACATAGGTTGTCTAACAGTTGTCAAAGATGGCTTGTAATGTTTGCTAAACAGGATATCGTCGAAACCTGTAACTCCCACATCCTTAGGAACATCCAATCCCATCTCTTCAAGAGCGTCTATAACACCATAAGCTATAAGATCGTTCCCTCCTATGATCACATCTGGCATTTGTTTAACCTTTTTAGTATAAACATAACCCGCTTCATAAGAAAATGAAGAAAACACATGATGATAATTTTTTATCTTATGTTCCTCTATAAAATCCAAAAAGGCTTTATACCTTATCCTCGCACTGAAAGTTTCTTCACTACCATTTATAAAATAATAACTCTTATATCCAACTTTCCATAGATGCTCTAAAAGGGCTTTCATCCCTCCATAATTATCAGATATAACATAGGAAGCGTTTACTCCTTCCATTATCCTATCTAAAAACACTACCTTGAGACCTTTCTCCACAGCCACTTCCAACTTTTTGTTTCTCTCTCCAGCTCCGGTGAATAAAAGACCGTCTATATGTTTGTCCATCAACATATCCACAAGCTCTGATTCTATCTTAGGATCCTGATCAGAATTACATAAAATAAGCGTATAACCTTTTTTTCTCAAAAAATCCTCAACGCCTCGAACCATTTCTGGAAAGAAAGGATTGGTAATGTCAGGAATTATAAACCCTATGGTCTTTGTTTTGCCACTTCTTAGACCCCTTGCAATGTAACTTGGTTTGTAGCCGAGTCTTTTGATTGCATCTATTACCCTACTTTTAAGCTCTTCTGAAACAGGAGCAGAGCCGTTTATCACCCTTGATACCGTTGATACAGAAACCTTCGCTTCCCTTGCAACATCCTTTATATTTACCTTTTTCACATAACCCCTCCACTGAAAAATAAATGAGGGGGACGAGCCCCCTCGCGATATATTATTACTTTGCAGTTTCTATTGTGACAAGTTTGAGATCAACAGGTATATAAATGGTTCCCGTTGTCAGATACTCATAAGCTTTCTCAACAGCCAATTGGCCCATAAGGAACGGTTGCTGAGCTATTGTTGCAGCCATTTCTCCTTTCTTAACAGCCTCTATTGCATCAGGAATAGCATCAAATCCTACAACTATTATCTTTCCAAGTTTTCCTTCTGCTTTTATCGCTTCAATGGCTCCAAGGGCCATTTCGTCGTTTTGAGCAAAAACGGCATCGATATCCGGATGAGCTTGGAGTATGTTCTCCATAACCGTTAATCCTTCAGCCCTGTTGAAGTTAGCCGTCTGTTTTGCAACCAGTTTCAATCCAGGATATTTCTTAAGTTCAGTCTCAAACCCCTTCCCTCTATCTCTGGCTGCGGATGTACCAGGTATACCCACAAGTTCTACGACTTTTCCCTTACCTCCAAGTTTCTTTGCTATAAAATCAGCTGCCATCATACCGCCTCTTACATTGTCAGATGCTATGTGAACTATAACTTTTCCACCGTTAGCTGATCTATCAACTGTTATAACAGGTATTCCAGCTTCGTTTGCTTCTTCAACAGCTGTGACTATCGCATCACTATCGGTTGGGTTTACTATTATCAAGTTGACTTTTTGCTGGATCAAATCTTCTATATCGTTCAGCTGCTTCGATGGTTTGTCCTGTGCATCCACCACGATAAGTTCAATGCCAAGCTCTTTCGCTTTGTCCAAAGCTCCATCTCTCAGCGAAACGAAGAACGGGTTGTTAAGGGTGGAAAGCGATAGCCCGATCTTGAACTTTGCCGCAAAAATCCCAAGCGACAGCGCCACTACCAACATCACCACAAAAAACTTCCTCATACCAAAATCACCTCCCCTTAATTCTCCCTCTCCAGCAGAACGGCTATTAAGATAATGATCCCCTTCACCGCCTGCTGGTAGAAGGGTGATATGTTGAGAATATTCAATCCATTGTTTAAGGTTCCCATTATGAGTGCACCGAACAATGTACCAAGAATATTTCCCTTTCCTCCCGCTAAGCTTGCACCACCAAGAACAACTGCAGCAATCGCGTCAAGTTCATATCCAACGCCAAAAGTAGGTTGGGCACTATTCAAACGTGCAGTTAATATGATTCCACTGACAGCGGACAAAACCCCACTTATCATGTAGATTACTACCTTGTACCTATCAACCTTTACGCCACTTAGCTTTGCTGCCGTTTCATTTCCACCAATCGCATAGGAATAGAGCCCCAATTTTGTGTTATGCAGAATAAACCACATAAGAGCAAACAAAGAAAGCATTATTACAATTGGCACGGGCACGCCTGCTATATCTCCCCTTCCTATGAAACGAAATGACCGTGGAAAACCAGTTATCGGCATACCTTGCGTGTAAACCAGTGTTAAGCTCCTACCTATAGCCATTGTGGCAAGAGTGACAATGAATGGCTGTATTTTCCCCTTAGCTATTATGAAACCGTTAGCAGCTCCCATAGCAGCACCAACAAGAAGAGCCATTAGAATTGCAACAAAAACTGAGCCTGACTTTAGAAATCCCGCGAGCACGACCGCAGAGAATGCAAGTATGGATCCTACCGACAAGTCTATCCCACCGGAAATTATCACAATTGTCATGCCAAAAGCTATTATCGCTTGAATAGACACTTGCCTTAGGATTATCAGGAAATTCGATAGAGTGAAAAACCTGTCGCTCAAAACTGCAAAGAATATCACTATTCCAACAAATCCAACTATCGCAGGATACTCCCTCATCTTCCTTAAGATAGCCTTCCAACTCATTTCACATCAACTCCCGTAGCCAGTTTCAAAATATTCTCCTGGGTTATACCAGCACCTTCCAAAATCCCCATCGACCTTCCTCTGTGCATAACCATCACCCTATCACACAACCTTACGATTTCTGGGAGCTCTGAAGAGATGAAGACTACTCCTATTCCTGCGTTTGCAAGATTGTTCACTATCTTGTAAACATCGACCTTTGCACCTACATCTATTCCCCTTGTAGGTTCAACCATGAAAATAACCTTTGGAGCCTTTCTAAGAACCTTAGCCAAAACCACTTTTTGTTGATTTCCACCAGAAAGCGTTTTAACCTTTTGCTTTATAGAACTGACCTTTATTGAGTACTTCTCCACTTCCTCACTCGCCATCTTCTGCGCTCTTCTCCAGTTTATAACTCCTGCGTTTTCTACTTCTTTCACATTTTGAAGAACTATGTTCTTCATCACATCAAGCTCCAAAACCAGTCCCATGGTCTTTCTATCTTCTGGTACCATCGCTATACCCTCTTTAAGTGCTTGATCTGGGCTTTTTATTTTATCTATGGTCTTGCCTGCCACCTTCATTTGCTTCCACTTTGCTGGCATATAACCGTATATTCCCAAGGCAATTTCCGATTTACCAGATCCTACAAGGCCCGCTATTCCAAAAATTTCTCCTTCCTTTACATTAAAGGACACATTTCTTACCATTCTTCCAATATTCAAACCCTCTATAGAAAAAACTTCTTTTTCCTTCAGCACATTGTATTTCGGGTACATATCTGAAATTTTTCTTCCAACCATCATAGATATAAGCTCCTGCCTTGATGTACTGTTCACATCCACCGTTCCTACTAGCTTTCCATCCCTTAAAACTGTAACTCTATCTGCTATCTCAAAAACCTCTTCAAGCCTGTGAGAGATGAAGATTATGGAGATCCCTCTCTTTTTAAGATCACGAATTATGTTGAACAGAATATTGGTCTCATGTTCCGTGATGGTTGCCGTAGGCTCATCCATTATGATCACATTGGAATTTAAAAACAATGCCTTTGCAATGGAAACAAGTTGTTTTTCCGAAGTGTTCAAATCCTTTACAACAGAATTTGCCTTTATATTGAAATTCAGCTTTCTTAAAAGCTCATCAGCAACATTTATTAGCTTCCTTTTAGAAACTAAAAAACCTTCAATACTTCCTACAAATATGTTTTCGGCAACGGTTAGATCTTCAAACAGATTCAGTTCCTGATGTATCGTTGCTATACCCGCTTTCATAGCCTCTGTAGGAGAATTGAACGAAACGGGTTTTCCCATGTAAAGTATCGTTCCTTTGTCAGCCCTATGAACACCGCTTATTATCTTTATCAATGTGCTTTTTCCTGCACCGTTCTCTCCAAGAAGAGCGTGAACTTCTCCCTTTTTTAAATCAAAATCCACATTGTCGAGAGCCACAACCCCAGGAAATATCTTTGTTATCCCCTTAACCTCGAGAATGTAATCCATCAAAAAATCACTCCTGAAACAAGAATAACATTTGAATAAGGAACCGCCTCTCCTGTTCTGATTATCGCTCTTGAGTCATACGAAAGCTTCTTTAATTCCTTGTGAGAAACGAATATTACTTTAGCGTCCTTGAAAATTTGTTTAACCTTATCTACAAACTCCTCTGAGGTCTCCTCTGCAAAAATCAACTCTTCCACTTCAAGTTCTCTATCTATAACTTCCAGCACCTTAAAAATAGTAGGTTCTCCTCTATCAACTACAAGATCTATCCTTTCAACCGATTCTGGAATCGGAAACCCCATATCCACCACCGCCAGCATATCTCTGTGGCCCATTTTTGCAATGATTTTAGAAATTTCACCGTTGAAAATTCCGGCTTTCTTCATACATATCGCCCCTTATGAAATCGTTTTCGAAATCGTTTTCATATAGATTATACAAAAATTACCCACAAAACAAAAAATTTAATATAGCCCACTTAAAACAGTATGAAACCAACGGTTGTGTCAAGTAAATTGTTTCTGGAAAGATTCCAAAGGAGCACTCTTGCTTTCCAAGAAATCTTCAACGGTTTTCTCAAAATCTCTTAGCTTCCTTGACATACACCTATCGTTAAGCTCTCTCAAAATAACATAGATGATTTTCTCTGTGCCCTTTTCACCTTGCAACTACTATTGGGGTTAAACGAAAAAATGTGTAAAACAGGATAGAGGTATGAGAAACTAAGAAAGATAGGAGGTGTTATAACTTGTTTACACAATTTTTGGATAAGTCTCTGTGCTTGGGTTTAGTTTCAATATTCGCATAGTCTCTGATTTGCTGAATCCTTTTTCTGATGCAAGATAGTCAACTATCTC
>JAMOOR010000098.1 GCA_027065235.1 Thermotogaceae bacterium
TTATCGGATTTTATTACAAACTTTCTGGTTATTCTGTAGGGCTTTTCCTCCAAAGACCATCGGTCAAAGGAGATATTAAAATCTTTGTAAGTTTTAATGGTAGCAATGGGGATTTTGCCCTTGGTCAGCCAATAGAAGTACTTGTATACGCCCAAAATACTTCAAAATCTGAAAAAGAATTAGTTATAGAGGATTTTTCATTTAAAGTGATGAATAAAACAGGAAGAATCATATATTCGTTTTTATACTCATCAAAAATCGAAAGAAAGATCGGAAAATTCGAAAAAGTACTTGTCTTTGACCTTAAAAGGGAGAAAATTCTTAACAATTTGAAGGAAGGAGAATATACAGCAACCGTTGAGCTAAAGCTTAATGGTTCTTCAATTACAGTTCTGAAGAATTTCAAAGTTAGGAACAAACTAAAACTCCTCATAGCTGGATATCAACCTTTCTTTTTCGTTGGAGAAATACCTTCTTTCAATGTAGAGATTTTTAATGAAAATTTCAAAAATGTAAACATATTTGCAAAGGAAATAAAACTTGAAGTAAGAAATTCAGAAGGTAGTGTTGTGTGGTCTAGGATATTCAAATTAAATCAACAATACAATTTACCAGCTCAAACCAGATATTTTATAGCCGAAATAAATTCGATGTTGAAGTTTGATAAAGTCGGGATATATAAAATAGACGCCTCTTTGAGCTACGAAGAAGGAGAACTGATATTTTCAAAGACCTTTCAACTTATACCACGAAACAAACTCAGCATCGATAATGTGAAAGTCTTGGTAGAAAGCCCAATATATATCTCTGTAGGCGATGCAGCTGAAATCAACATATACCTATACAATGAGTCAAAAGAGAACCGATTTATTTTGATAAAAGAAGGAAGATTCTTTCTTGAAGGTCCTGAGATAAACTCACTTGGTAATTTCAATGATGTTAGAGTATGGCTAACTGGAAACGAGAAGATAGCTATATATAGCACAACGTATGCCTTCAACTCACCGGGGATTTATAAAGTCATTGCTTTTTTACAAACTGATAACGGTGATTTATATAAAGAACTTACTGTTAAAGTAGGAGGTGCTGGCAAATGAGAGTAAAAAACTGGATGACTAAGAGTGCTCCCGTTATAAGAAAAGATTCCAATATACGAGAAGCATTGAAAGTCATGGATTTGTACGGTATGAGAGAGCTTGCAGTAGTAGATAAAAATGGGCGGTATATAGGTATCTTGAATAAGGAGGACATAATAAAGCAATTACCTGAAAAGGTAATCGAGGATTTTGCAGTCCTAGGGGAACTTTACCTACACCCCGAAGATACGATAGAAGCAGCATTTTTAGCCTTTATGGAAACATCTGAGGAATTTATCCCCGTTGTTGATGATGACTTAAAGGTTATTGGGATGATAACCCTCCAAGATGTCCTTGAATCCATGATAGAAATAACAGCCATGGATGAGCCGGGTTGCAGGCTATCACTCCTTTTAGAAGATAAACCAGGGAAATTGTTTAATGTAGTAAAAGTTCTTTCTGAAAATGGCCTCAATATCCTTTCACTTCTCACCTATAGAGAAGAGGAAGAGAAGAGAAGAGTTGTAATTAGAGTGGGAGCCTTGGATTGTGATGATGTTAAAGCAGCTTTAGAAGAAGCTGGAATAGAATATGATTCATTAATTGAGGAGGAAGGCTTCTGATGGAAGCTTTTATTCAAGGACTTGTACAAGGGTTGACCGAATTCCTACCTGTATCAAGTTCAGGACATCTAGTTTTCTTATCTAAAGTATTTGGCTTTAGAGGAGACCTCTCTTATGTTGCGATGCTCCATCTTGGAACCTTTTTTGCTGTTTTCATATTTACTTTTAAAAAACTTATGTACGTTTTGAAAAGATGGAAATTAATAGTGATGTTGATGATTTCAACTATACCAGCAGCCATCGTTGGAGTCTTCTTTGAAAACTATGTAGAAGAGGTCTTCAGCTATTCGGTATTGCCTCTATCTTTTTCATTAACAGCTGTTTTTCTTTTATTTGCATCAGTCTTTAACGGGAAAAAGGCGATGGATGATATGACGTGGTGGGACGCTCTTATAATTGGTATAGCCCAAGCTATAGCAGTAATTCCTGGGCTTTCGAGAAGTGGTTTAACAATCGCTGCCGCTATAATAATTGGTTACAGAAGAGAAGATGCACTATATTATTCTTTCTTAATGTCCTTACCAGTAACATTTGGAGCCGGCGTTTTAAATTTTGAGGGGGCGGGGGCCTCAGGGCTGGTAGGACTTCTATTCTCTTTCATTTTCGGGCTCCTTGCCCTCTTCTTACTAAAAAAAATTGTAATTATGAACAAATTCCATCTTTTTGGGTATTACTTACTTGTCATTGCTATGATTTCTTATTTTGTGAGGTGAAAAGCTGTGAAGGCTGAAATCTTTATAATTGGAGGCACCATTGACATACCCGGAATTGTAAATGCTCCCTATTCAACCGCCCTTTACCTTGAAGATGATAATCATAGGATATTGATAGACCCAGGGAGCTTCGTCGTTCACTCTTCTCTTGAAGAAAAGCTTGTGGAAAAGGGACTTAAAACATCTGACATAACTGACATACTCCTTACCCACTTCCATCTTGATCATGCATACAACACCATATTCTTTGAAAACGCTGTCATATATCTTCACGAAGCTTATAAAACAAAAAAATATGAAAAATTTGGAATGATAGTTGGAAGGCTATATACAATGGTTCTTAAAAGTTGGAAGGAAGTTAAGGAATTGAAGGGTGGAGAGAAGCTATTTGGCTCAGTAGAGGTCATTCACACACCATGGCATGCCAAAGAACACCTGTCGTTTATAATAGAAACAGAGAATATGGGTAAACTCTTTCTTCCAGGAGATATATGCTTCACTCGACTCGATTACTATGAGATGTACAAAGGTTACAGAAACGATGAAGTATCTAAATTTATTTTAGAAAGATCCAAAGAAGTTGATTTGATAATTTTCACCCATGATAGGCCACTAAAACCCTTTTCTTGATGAAAGTTAAAAAATGGCTTATAATGGAAGGGCAAGGAGGTGTTATTAATGAAGATCGCAATCGCTTCTTATGAAGTCTTTCCCTTCGCAAAGGTCGGTGGACTTGCTGACGTAGTAGGTTCCCTCCCTAAAGCTCTCAGGGAACTCGAAGAAGTGGAAGAAGTAGTTGTGTTCATGCCAAAGCACAAAATAGTTGACAAAAACGCTGAGAAGTACAAATACAGCGTAGAACCTGTTAAAGGAGGAATACCAGTATCTGTCCTTAAAACAAACGAGAAATTCGATATATTAAAAAGCAAAATTCCAGGATCAGATGTAACGGTTTACATGATAGCCAACAACTATTACTACTCCTCGGAAAAAGTTTACGAAGGCCCAGATCCAGCAGAACCGGAGATTTTCTTCTCAGCAGCGGTTCTTTACGCTTTGAAGGAGCTCGATTTCAAACCTGATGTTCTGCATGTAAATGATTGGCACACCGCATTAATTCCAGTTTATCTAAAAACAGTTTTCAGAGACGATCCATTCTTCGAAGGAATCGCTACTGTTCTAACCCTGCACAACATAGGTGCTCCTTATCAGGGAAGAATAGATAAGTCATATATGGAATTTGCTGGACTGCCAGATTACCTCTACAACATCGATGGTCTAGAGTTTTATGGTCAAATAAATCTTCTTAAAGGTGGAATTTTATTCGCAGATGTCATTAACACCGTTAGTCCTACCTACGCACAGGAAATTCAAACAGAGGAGTTTGGTAACGGCTTAGAAGGTGTACTTAAAGTAAGATCGGCGGATCTTTATGGAATCCTCAACGGAATCGACATGCACGTCTATGATCCTTTACTCAAGGAAGCAGGATATGAAACATTTGACATAAAAGACTATGACAAAAAGAAACCGAAGAACAAAGAAACTTTAAGAAAAGAATTTGGTCTTGAACCAACGGAAGCTCCTTTAATAGGTATGATAACAAGGCTTGTTGATCAAAAAGGGTTAGACTTAGTATATGAAATATTCGACTACATTATGCTTCTTGGAGCACAATTCATAGTTCTTGGAACTGGAGAAAAGAAATACGAAGATATGTTCATCGAGATGGCAAAGAAATATCCAGGTCAAGTTTCGGCTAATATAACATTCAATAACGAACTTGCCGCCAAAATATATGCATCCTCTGATATGTTCCTAATGCCATCAAGATACGAGCCGTGCGGACTCGGGCAGATGTTCGCAATGAGATACGGAACGGTACCAATAGTTAGGTACACAGGAGGACTAGCAGATTCTGTGAAAGAATACAATGAAGAAAACAAGGATGGAACAGGTTTTGGGTTTACTCTGTACGATTCAGCTCATCTTCTGAAATCAATAGCAAAAGCTGTTTACTACTATTACTCCGATGATTGGGATAATATAGTTAAAAACGCGCTTTCTCAGGACTTCTCATGGAGTAAGTCAGCCAAGGAATACCTTGAACTTTATAAAACAGCAATGAACAAGATAAAATCCTGAGGGGGTATAAAATATGCCAGAATTGAGAAAAGATCCGGTTATAAAAAGATGGGTAATAATAGCAACCGAAAGGGCCAAAAGGCCCCACGATTTCAAAAGGGAAAAAGAAGAAATAAAGGCGGGATTCTGTCCATTTGACTACGGTAACGAACACACAACTCCACCGGAGATATTTGCTTTCAGACCTCCAGATACCGAGCCAAACACCCCAGGATGGTGGGTAAGGGTTGTTCCCAACAAATTCCCAGCTCTTAATCCTCAACTTGAGATAGAAAGATATGGGGTAGGTATGTACGACGCAATGACAGGATTTGGGTTCCATGAAGTTATCGTCGAAACGCCTGATCATTTCGCTACACTAGCAACTCTCGATTACAAGCAGGCCCAAGAAGTGGTATGGGCTTATAAGATAAGGTACAATCAACTCAAGAAAGACGAAAGAATAAAGTACATATTAATCTTTAAAAACCATGGAAGAGACGCTGGGGCTTCGCTCCAACACCCCCATAGCCAACTCATTGCACTACCCATTGTCCCAAAAAGAGTGGAAGAGGAACTACAAGGATCGAAGGAATATTATGACTATAAAGAAAGATGTGTCTTTTGCGACATGATAAGAGAGGAAAAAAGAGACAAAGAAAGAATAATCGAAGAAAATGAATTCTTTATAGCTTTTGCTCCCTTTGCATCAAGATTTCCCTTTGAAACTTGGATACTGCCAAAGAAACATAACCATGACTTTGGAGAGATAACGGAAGAGGAAGTCAAGTACCTCGCAAGAATTTTAAAAAACACATTATACAGGATATATGTAGCCCTTGATAATCCACCATACAACATGATGATCCATACCGCTCCAACCAACGGGGAAGGAAAGAAGCATTATCATTGGCATATAGAGATTGTTCCGAGACTTACAAAAGTGGCTGGATTTGAGTGGGGTTCTGGATTTTACATAAATCCTACTCCACCGGAGAATGCAGCTAAATTCCTACGGGAAGTTGAAATAAAAGAGGAATAACTCTACATCAAGGAGGAGAGATGGCATGGAAGTTCTTAAGGTTAGCTCAGGTTCAAATCCTAACAAAGTTGCCGGTGCTATAGCCGGAGCAATTGCTAAGTCAGGGAAAGTCGAAATTCAAGCTATCGGGGCTGGGGCGGTAAACCAAGCTATTAAGGCTGTGGCTATCGCCAAAAGGTTTATGGAAGAAAAGGGACAGGATCTTTACATGGTGCCCGGTTTCATCGATGTTGTAATCGACGGTCAGAGAAGGACAGGGATATCCATAAAAGTTTTCCTTGCGGAGGGAAAAAAGTAATTAGAGGGTAATGGATGATCCTGTTCTCGAACACGTTGTTAAATCATGCATAGAAGACTCGAGACTCCTCGATATAGTTAGGAACGTAGCAAGAATGTCAGAAGAGGAGAAAGAGGTTTTTTTAAAAAAAGTGTCTTTGTACTTCATGAATAAATCGTCTGAAGAAGATATTGAAGCTTATAAGTTTTTTAAATTCATTTTACAGGGCGACAATGCAAAGAAAATACTGGAAAGGGTGAAAAACAATGAAAGAAGTTCAAGGTGAAGGACTCCCAAAGCCGGTGGGAGCATATTCTGTTGCGGTTGTAAGTGAAGCTGCTAATTTAATTTTTATCTCCGGGCAGCTTCCAATAAAAGATGGTGAAGTTTTCAAAGGTGATTTAAAAGAACAAGTTAAGATAATCATGGAAAATTGCAAGATGATATTAAAGGCAGCTGGCAGTTCCCTTGACAAAGTTCTTAAGGTAACGGTTTATATCAAAGATATGTCGAAATTCGGCGAGTTCAACGAAGTTTATGCCACATATTTCAAAAAGCCTTATCCTGCAAGAGCTGTTGTAGAGGTCAATAAGCTTCCTAAAAATGCCGACATTGAGATAGAAATGATAGCTGAGAAATAATGTGAATTTTAGTACTTGATTTTATGGGTAAAGGTAATAAAATTTTCTGCATGGAGGGATCTGAGATGAGAAAAGTTTTCCTCATATTTTTTGTGATGGTACAGATCTTTACAATGGCTTCACTGCTAAAATATGTGCCAGATAACTTTGTAACATTGTCTTATGTTCCAGATATTGGAAAGTTATACAATGATATTAAGTCAACTGAAATTGGCGATTCATTTTTGAACAACCTCGGTCTTGAAAGTATGATAGATTCTTTGATAAGGTCTCAAGCTCAGGCTTATGAAATAGATGCTGATAAGTTATACGAAGTAAAAGAGGTACTCAACGTAGCTGGAAAAAATTGGATGGCTTTTATAATCGGGCCATTTGAGGAAGCTGATAAGATAAAAGACTACATTGAAAACACTGGAATTCTACCAGACAGCACAGATGTGCAGGTTTATGTAGAGAAGCTTGATAATAACCTTGTTTTTTATACTCGAAAAGGCAATGTTGACGTTATTTCAATACTCAAGAAAGAAGAAAATAACGTTCCAATCTGGGTGAAAAACACTTTGAAAGACAGTAAAGTGGATATGGTTTACTACAGTGCAGAAAAAGGCGTTTTTGAATCTTACTTTAAGGTTTATCTTAAAGAAAATGTTTTAGTAGAAGAAGGAATAGGGAAATACTTTGATGAAGATGTAAAAGAAAAACTTGAAAACATCTTACAAGGAAAGAAATTTAGCCTAGATGATGTGGTAAATGGGGAAGGATTCTTACTTGTTAACGTCAAAGATGGAAAGTCTATATTAGATCTTCTTCAAGTTTTAGGAATATTAGATCTGTTAAAAGAGGAAGGTTTGGATGTAAGCATTGCAGAAAAGTTTGGAGGAAAGGTTTTTGTTGGTGCAGATTATTCTGAGGCAATAGAAGATATGCTTTACTCAAATGAGGAAAGTACCCCTCCTATTTTAACAGGATATGTTACCTTTAACGGTGATCCCAAGCTCATATTAGAAGATAAAATCAAAAACTGTAAAAAGGAAAAAGATTATTATCTATGTGGCGACATGGATATAGCTAAAGTGAGTTTTAAATCCAATAAGGTTGAATTCAATTTCCCAAGTGATCTTACAACAACTTCTGATATAAATAAAAAAGTCTTTCAAAAGGTATATAAAGGCATTGAAAATATTATGGTTTACCTTGATTTTTCTGAGGTGTTAAATAATCTGTTCGGTCTTGATACCAACAGTTACTTGATGTTCAAAGTTTGGACAGAAAAAGGTGAGATGAAATCTCATGGAGAATTAAGATGAAGGAGGAGGTGTAAGAAAAGTGAAGAAATATGTGTATTTTTTTGCAAATGGGAAAGCAGAAGGAAACGCAAAGATGAAGGATATCCTTGGAGGTAAGGGCGCAGGTCTTGCTGAAATGACCAATCTTGGTGTTCCTGTTCCTCCAGGATTCACAATCTCTGCTGAAGTGTGTAAATACTATTACGATCACGAAAGAACTTATCCAGAAGGTTTGAAAGAACAAGTAGAAGAAGCCTTGCACAGACTTGAAGAAGTTTCTGGAAAGAAATTTGGAAGTGTCGAAAACCCACTCCTTGTTTCTGTAAGATCCGGTGCAGCAATTTCAATGCCTGGAATGATGGACACAGTCCTTAACCTTGGGCTCAATGACGAAACTGTAAAGGGTTTAGCAAATCTTACCAACAATGAAAGGTTCGCCTACGATGCTTACAGAAGGTTCCTTCAGATGTTTGGAGATATAGTTATGGAAATAGACAGACATAAGTTTGAGAAAGAGCTGGAAAAAATGAAGGAGGAGAAGGGAGTAAAACTTGACACAGAACTTGATGCGGACGATCTTAAAAAACTTGTTGAGAGGTTCAAAGAGATATACAAGGAAGAAGGAAAAGAGTTCCCACAAGATCCTTGGGATCAGCTTTGGAAAGCAATAGATGCTGTCTTTGGAAGTTGGATGAATGAGAGGGCAATTACATATAGGAAAATAAACGGAATCAAGGAAGATGAACTCTTAGGGACCGCTGTTAACGTCGTTATGATGGTTTTTGGAAACATGGGAGAAGACAGCGGAACCGGAGTTGCTTTCACGAGAAATCCAAACACTGGAGAAAAGAAACCTTATGGAGAATTTCTCCCCAATGCACAGGGTGAAGATGTTGTTGCAGGTATAAGAACACCTCTTAAACTTGAGGAACTTAAAAACAGGCTTCCAGAAGTTTACGAACAGCTTATGGACGTTATGCAGAAGCTAGAAAAACATTACAGAGACATGCAAGATATAGAATTCACGGTTGAAAAAGGAAAACTTTATCTTTTGCAGACAAGATCCGGTAAGAGAACAGCTAAAGCCGCTATAAAGATAGCTGTTGATATGGTTAAGGAAGGGTTGATTACTAAAGAAGAAGCTGTTTTAAGAGTTGAACCAAGGCATGTTGAGACTGTGCTTCACCCAATGTTCGACCCTGAGGAAAAGGCAAAAGCTAAGGTAATAGCCAAGGGACTTCCAGCATCACCGGGCGCAGCTTCTGGAAAAGCGGTATTCGATGCAAAAGCAGCTGAGGAATGGAAGAAAAATGGCGAAAAAGTTATCCTTGTAAGACCCGAAACAAGCCCAGAAGACGTTGGAGGTATGGCTGCGGCTGAAGGAATCTTAACTTCCAGAGGCGGAATGACTTCCCACGCGGCAGTTGTTGCAAGAGGTATGGGTAAACCGGCAGTTGTTGGAGCGGAAGAAATACTTGTTGACGATGTCGAAAGAGTTCTCAAAGTAGGAGACGTCGTCATAAAAGAAGGAGAATGGATCTCTATAGATGGAGCTACCGGAGAAGTTCTTCTTGGTAAAGTTAAAACCATGGAACAGCAAGGGCTTTCCGGTGAGCTTGCAGAGCTTTTGAGCTGGGCTGATGAAATTAGAAGACTTGGCGTTAGAGCAAACGCAGATATACCAAGAGATGCAAAGGTTGCAAGAGAATTTGGTGCAGAGGGTATTGGACTTTGTAGGACAGAGCACATGTTCTTCGAAAAGGACAGAATACCGAAAATGAGAAAAATGATAGTGGCAAGAACCAAGGAAGAGAGAGAAAAAGCTCTTGAAGAGCTTCTTCCACTTCAGAAGGAAGACTTTAAAGGTCTCTTCAAGGAGATGGAAGGCTACCCAGTTACGATAAGGCTTCTTGATCCACCACTTCATGAATTCCTTCCAAAGGAGGAAGAGCAACTTGAACAGGTTGCAAACGACCTTGGTATAAGTGTGGAAGAACTCAAAGAAGTCGTCGAAGCACTCCATGAGTTCAACCCAATGCTTGGACACAGAGGATGTAGGCTTGCAATTACTTACCCAGAAATTGCCGTAATGCAGGCAAAGGCGATAATAGGTGCTGCAATTGAACTTAAGAAAGAAGGAATGGAAGTAGAACCTGAAATAATGATCCCACTTGTTGGTCATGTAAACGAAATTAAGTATCTCAAAGAAATTATTAAGGAAGTTGCCGATAAGATGATAGAAGAAGCAGGAGTTGATCTCAAGTACAAGGTAGGAACGATGATTGAAGTTCCGAGGGCCGCCGTTACAGCTGATCAGATAGCAAAAGAGGCTGAGTTCTTTAGCTTTGGAACGAATGACCTTACACAGATGACCTTTGCATTCTCAAGAGACGATATTGGAAAGTTCTTACCAGAATATCTTGATAAGAAAATACTTGATATTGATCCATTCAAAACAATAGACAGGGATGGAGTCGGGGCACTTGTAAGAATGGCATCTGAAAAAGGAAAGGCAACAAGAGCTGACCTTAAAGTTGGAGTCTGTGGTGAGCACGGCGGAGACCCGGCGTCTATAGAGTTCTTCAACACTATTCCACAACTTGACTATGTATCTTGTTCGCCATACAGGGTTCCAGTAGCAAGGCTCGCAGCAGCACAGGCAGAGGTAAAGCAGAAAAAGAAATAACGTGAACATTTGTTAAAAATTAGGGCGCCATGTGGCGCCCTTTTTAATTTCCCGTAAATCATCCCCCAAACTGAACTATGCTTATAATAATATCATTCACATTTGTTCCCGTAGGACCAGTCATTAGAAGAGCATTTGCTACTTTTAACGCAGTGTAAGAATCGTTATTTTCCAGAAGAGTTTTTGGATCGAATCCTTTGTTTCTTAGAATTTTAGCCGTGCTTCCATCTACAATTCCACCTGCAGCATCTGTTGGTCCATCGGTTCCATCGGTTCCAACGCTGGCAAAAGTTATGCCCTCTATACCTTCTATTTCTATCGCCAAAGAAAGGGCAAGCTCTTGATTCCTTCCACCTTTTCCATTTCCTTTCACAGTGACAGTCGTTTCACCTCCGGCAATAACTGCTGCGGGTTTTTTAATTGGAATATCGCTTTCCTTCATATCCTTCAATATTGCTGCGAAAACCTTTGCAACTTCTCGGGCTTCTCCCTGGATTCGGGTAGAAAGAAGAAGAGTATTATACCCTAACCTCTCTGCCATTTCCTTTGCGGCAAAACAAGCAGTTTTTACGCTGGCTATTATACTATGCTTTGCGTTATCCACGGATTTTGGTGTTTCTATTGAAATAGCCTTTTTTACTAAGGGGTTTATACGTATATTATATCTTTCTATCACCTCAAGGGCTTCTTCTGACGTAGTAGAATCAGGATAAGCAGGTCCTGAAGCGATGATATCAAGCTTGTCTCCTAAAACATCGGAAAGAACCAGAGCAACTATTTTTGCGGGGGAAACTATTTTTGCAAACCTTCCACCCTTTACGGCCGATAGATGTTTTCTAACCGTATTGAGCTCGTAAATGTTTGCACCTTTTTTCATCAATTCTTTTGTAATATTTACGATATCCTCAAGCGTTACACCTTCAAGAGGATATTCAAACAGAGCCGATCCACCGCCTGAGATTAAGAAAAGAAGCGTGTCCTTTTCTTTTAGTCTTTTCGCCATCTCCATGGCTCTTTGAGTAGCTCTTAAAGAATTATCATCAGGATAGGGGTGGCCTGCTTCGTATATCTCTATCAATGGCGCAATTTCTCCTTCGCTGTGATCATATTTCGTTATAACTACACCTTCGATGATTCTATCTTTAAGGACTTCATATGCTGCTTTTGCCATGCGCCAAGCGGCCTTCCCTATAGAAAGAAGATATATATTACTCTTAAGCTCCATCTTAGAAAGAGCTTCTTTTACAGAAACGTCGGGAAGAGACTCTTCTATTGCGTAATTTATTATCCTCAAAATATTTTCCTTTTTATTCACACCATCCACCAACCTCTTTTGGAAATGGTGCAACCTTTAATCCTTTTGTATTCTTGTCTCTAAACTTGTCGTTACTAAAGATGATTGCACCTTTTTCCTTTGCTATGGATATTATAAGATCATCTGCAGGAGAATAGAGGAAAACGTTTTTTGACATAATAATATTATCTATCTTATCTCTTTCAGAAAGCGGGAGTACATGACGCACATTTTTATCGAACACGAAGTAAAATGGGTAAAGAACTGGTCTGTATTTTGCTATATAGTCAAAAAATAAATAAAGAGAATTGGTGCAAAGTCCCGCACTCCAAAGAAGATTGCTACCATCTATAACAACCGGTTTTCTTCTTTTATGCGTAGCTACAACGTATACATATGGATCCACCAAGCCCTCAAGCTCTTTTCTGAAATCATATGAAATTTCACAAGCTGCTTGAAGATCATCTATAAAACCTTTTTCCATAAAGAAAACATCAATATATTTTGCTTTGTCTAAAAGCTCTTTGAAAGGAATCTCTTTTCTCTTGTGAGATGGTTTTCTGTCTTTTAACACCTCAAAAACTTGTTTTAAATATTTTTGGTCTATTTGAAGGATTATAGATGCTCTTTTAAGCCTTTTCACCACAGAACCTCTGCCATAAATGAGTTCTTTCAGACCCATTTCAAGGATGTCTGGTTCAATACCACCAATTAGCTCTGAGAGCTTCCCATCAAAGATTACTTTTAAATCCTCTTTATCTTCTTCCGTCCAGTTATCTTTTTGTAAAATTCTTAAAAGCTCTTCTCTCATAGCTCTTGTATGGTATAATACACCTTGACCCGGTGCTCGGGTCAAGGCTTTGTGCCTGATGCTGGGCTCCGGGAATCTAGAAAACGGAGGTGTAGTGTAGTGGGACTTGATCCAGAAAAGAAAGCTGAGATCATTCAGGAGTTCAGGATCAACGAGAAAGACACGGGATCTGTTGAAGTGCAGATAGCCCTTCTTACTGCAAGAATAAGACACCTTACAGAGCATCTCAAAAAGCATCCCAAGGACTATCACTCAAGGAGAGGGCTCATGAAGATGGTGGGTAGAAGGAGAAAGCTCATAAAGCATTTGAGGAAGAAGAAGCCAGAGGTTTACAAAGAGCTTATCGAGAAGTTAGGACTAAGAAAATAAAAAATCAAGGTGGGGGGAGCGGGCATCATGCCCGCTCCTTTTCTTTGCAAGACCTGAGGAGGTGAAATTTTGAAAGTCTGGGAAACTGAAATCTATGGACGAAAGCTAAGGGTTGAACATGGAAAAGTGGCAAAGCAAGCTGACGGTTCCGTAATGGTGAGAATGGGGGATTCCGTTGTTTTGGCAACGGCTACGATGTCTGATAAGGCGGTTGAAGGAATTGATTTTGTTCCTTTAACCGTGGAGTTTCAAGAAAAGTTCTATGCCGCCGGGAAAATCCCTGGAGGATTTATAAAAAGGGAAGGAAAACCTTCAGAGAGCGCTATTCTATCGGCAAGACTTATAGACAGGCCAATAAGGCCTCTTTTTCCAAAAAAGTTCAGAAATGAAACACAGGTTATCGTTATGGTTCTTTCCGTCGATACAGATAATCCCCCAGATGTCTTGGGAATAACTGCGGCATCTCTTGCATTGAATGTTTCAAGGATACCCTTTGAGGGCGTCGTAGCTGGAGTGAGGGTTGGATATGTCGATGGTGAGTTTGTCGTTTTCCCAACGGAAGAACAACTTGAGAGAAGCAAACTCGACATAGTAGTCGCTGGAACTAAGGATGCTATAACAATGGTGGAAGGTGAAGCTTCTGAAGTTAGTGAAGATGAGATGGTAAGAGCCTTGATGATTGCCCATGAAGCGATCAAAAAGATCGTTGAATTTGAAGAGAAGATAATAGAAGACCTTTCCGTTGAGAAATATCAGCCAGAATACCCGGAGCCACCAGAAGGTATGGTGGAAGAATTTTTGAAGCTTGTCGATAAGGAAGAGTTTGAAAAAAGGCTTCTCATAAAAGGAAAACACGAAAGAAGTGAAGCTCTAGAGGAATACAAAGAAAGTCTTATTGAAAAATTCTTCTCTGAAATATGGAAGGTGGAAGATGAAGAAGAAGTCGAAGATCTTAAAAAGTTCTTGGACGAAGCTTATGAGGATCTGATAAGGGAAAGAATGAGAAGACTTATAGTGGAAAGAGAGATAAGAATAGATGGAAGAAAGCCCGACGAAATCAGGCCAATAACTTGTGAAGTGGGAGTTCTTCCAAGAACCCATGGTTCTGCACTCTTCACAAGAGGGGAAACACAGAGTCTGGGAATAGTAACGCTTGGAGCACCGATGGACGAGCAGATAATAGATACCCTTCTTGAAGAGGGAACGAAAAGATTCATGCTCCACTACAACTTCCCGCCGTTCTCAACGGGAGAGGTAAAGCCTTTAAGAGGACCTAGTAGAAGGGAAATAGGCCACGGGCACCTCGCAGAAAGGGCTTTAAAAGCTGTCATCCCCGATGAAGACACATTCCCCTATACAATAAGAGTCGTCTCTGAAATTTTAGAATCCAACGGTTCAAGTTCCATGGCAACGGTATGTTCTGGTTCTATGGCACTTATGGATGCTGGAGTTCCAGTAAAGAAACATGTTGCAGGAGTTGCAATGGGACTCGTTATTGAACCAGACAAAACTGTCATTCTCACTGACATACTTGGTAATGAAGACCATTTTGGAGATATGGACTTCAAAGTTGCAGGAACAAGGGATGGAATAACAGCTTTCCAAATGGACTGTAAAGTATCTGGTGTATCTGAAGAGCTTTTAAGAGAAGCTCTGGAAAGAGCCAGAGTAGCAAGAATGTTCATACTCGACAA
Organism: Thermotogaceae bacterium; assembly: GCA_027065235.1. Classification (GTDB taxonomy): domain Bacteria; phylum Thermotogota; class Thermotogae; order Thermotogales; family Thermotogaceae; genus JAGHBG01. The sequence continues at coordinate 14,637 of JAMOOR010000098.1, forward strand.
GCTGTATGAAACCATTCCAGAGCCACGGCCTCATGTGTCCAAATTTGCACCAGTTATAAAGATGACACAGGTTGATCCGGAAAAGGTTGGAGAAATAATTGGACCAGGAGGAAAGGTGGTTAAGAAAATAATAAAGGACTTTGACGTTGAAGTATCCATAGATGATGAAACAGGGAAGGTTAAAGTTATTGGAAAAGACGAGGAAAGCGTTGATAAAGCTATTGAGTATATCCAGGAAATAGTTAAAGAGATTGAGGTTGGAGCGATAGTCATAGGAAGGGTTACAAGAATTGAACCTTATGGAATATTCCTTGAGATTCCACCGGGAAAGATTGGACTTCTGCATCAAAGTAAAATGGGAGCAGATCCAAAGTCTTTCATGAAGAATATAAAGGTTGGAGATATGATGGAAGTTGAAGTTATTAATGTAGATGAACTTGGAAGACTCCAATTCAAAAGGCCGGGTGTTTCTGAGCCAAAACCACAAAGAAAGCACTATGGTCATCAACACCACAGAAACGATTCAAGAAAAACCCAGAGAGTCCATGAAAAATTCGAAAGAAAACAGGAGGGAGAATAATTGATAGAAAAATTCAAAATAGGAGATATAGAAGTATACAAAGCAAGTGTTGATTTTGTTGAATCAACATCAATTGCGTTTGT
>JAMOOR010000099.1 GCA_027065235.1 Thermotogaceae bacterium
TTCGAGATCATGGAATACAACGGGAAAACCGTTGTATTAGATGGTGCTCATAACACAGCTGGAGCGGCGGTGTTCGTTAGAACCTTGAATGACTATTTTGAAGGAAGAGATATCGTGGGCGTTATTGGGATACTTGATGATAAGGAAAGAAAAAAGATTGTTGACAAGTTTCAACATGTTTTCAGTAAGGTTTACGTATCAAGACCAAAATCTCACAGAGCAGCTCATTATTATGAAGTCTGTGATATGTTTAGATTGAAAAAGGTTCCTTGTGAGATAATAGAAAATCCTTGGGAGGCGTTCCAAAAGGCTATAGAAGATCCTTCAGAGGTTGTAGCTGTTGCTGGATCTTTGTATCTAGTTGGAGAAGTCAGAATGCATCTTGTGGAGGGGAAAAAGGTTCCAGAGTGGGATATATAGCAAAAATTAAAAATTTTTAGAAATACCCAACGTCTGAATTTGCTCTTCAATTTAATCACTACCTATTGTATTTCATGTACTCTCTCATACGTCTTTCCATTTCCCTTTTCTTTATTACTTCTCTTTTGTCGTATTTTCTTCTTCCCCTTGCAAGAGCTATCTCTACCTTTGCATACCCTCTGTTGTTGAAATAAATTCTCGTTGGAATAAGCGTAAGCCCCCTCTCTTGAAGTTTTCCTATCAGCCTTTTTATCTCTCTTTTATGTAAAAGCAGCTTCCTTGGTCTTTCCGGATCGTGATTGAAAACTTTTGATGCATGATCATATGGGGCTATATGAAGATTTAAAAGCCAAATTTCTCCATTTTTGACCTTACAAAAAGCATCTTTAAACGAAACTCTACCCTCTCGCAAGGATTTAACTTCCGTTCCTGTAAGAACCATCCCCGCTTCAAAGGTTTCCAGTATCTCGTAATCTGTTTTGGCTTTTTTATTTACAGCAACGACCTTCATAGACTGACCCCCTTTATATGAACGATTTCTCTATCCGTAATCTCTATCACATCAGTTCTTATCTCTCTATAGCTTACGTTTGCGGATCTTAAAAAGCAATTGACAGTAAGTTCTATTTTTCTCAATTTTCTTTCATCCACCCTATACCTTGGCTGGTCTTTACCACCTTTCACTTCTACAATTACAAGGATGCCCTTCTTAAATGCTATAATGTCAATTTCTCCAAATCGACATTTGAAGTTCCTTTTTAATATTTTATAACCTTTTTTCTTTAAATATGAAGTAGCTAAATCTTCAAAGCGTTTTCCCTTTAACCAAGAATGGGTGGGACCTTCGCTTGATTCTTCTCTTCCTCTGGGAAGTTTTTGACTATCTTTTCTGATGGGAATTTTCTCACCTCGTCCTTTCTAAGAGAAGCACTGCCTTCGATGGGAGTGTACATGATATCAACATCGGAGACATCAACTTCATCAAGAAGCTTCATGTAGTCAAGAATTTCTTGTATACTCTCTGCCAATTTCGCTCTTTCTTCCTCAGAAACCCCCACTTTTGATAACTCTTCAAGGTGTTTTAGAAGGTCTTTTGTCACCTTTATCAAGCTTAGGCACCTCCTTCAAATCTTCCACATCAATTTTTGCAGCTTCTATATTTTCTCTCATTATTTTATCGTAAAGTTCCTTTCTGTAAACTTTTAAACTTTTAGGAGCACTGATACCAATTTTAACTTCTCCTCCATCTATTCTTAGTATCTTTATCTCTATGTTGTTTCCTATCAATATGCTTTCTCCAACCTTTCTTGATAGCACGAGCATATTTGTCCCTCCACTTTGTTAATGATAACATATTCCGTTTCCGTTGGAAAATTTCGGTATATAGTATGCCAAATGTTAAAATAAAAAGTTGCATAAAAACCTACAGGAGGTGGTTTCATGAGAAAATTTTTGGTTTTATTACTTGCCTTTTCACTTGTAGCTTTAACTATGGCAGGAGTTGTGGCAAAGAGAGTTACCAGTGCAGATGAACTCATAGGTGGTCCAGCGGCCGATGGAAAAATCGGGGACTACCTCATGAAAAACGACATAGTAAGCTTTATCATTGGTGATAAGGAGAACTATCATGGCTATATGAGATCCGGGGGAAATGTGCTCGATGCAGCCCTTACAGGTACCCATTACGATCTTTTGGATGAGTTTCATACCTACTTTGGATGGCCAAAGCAGCTTATAGCTGAAAAAATTGAGATAGTCAACGATGGAAAAGATGGAAAAGCGGCTATCATAAAAGTTGAAGGTCATCACTCCCATATAAACGGTATAAAGGTTACGTCCTGGTACATACTCGACCCTGGCGTCAACTACCTCAAAGTAGTTACGACACTTGTTAACAACAGCGGAAAAGACATAGACAAGATGATCCTCGGGGACGCTGCATATTTTGGATATGCAAGAGCTTTCCTTTGGGGAATGGGGTACAAATTCAGCAAATTCGATAGCTTATTAGTTGGTGGACAGGGTGATGGAGTTGCTTATGGATTCTCCACAACAGAACTAGATCCACAAACCAAAAAGATGAGAAAGGTTCATATATCCTACATATTTGTAGATCCTGAGATAAAGACAGTATCTCTTAAAAACGGTCAATCTGTAACCTACGAAAGGCTCTTCTTCGTAGCAAGAGACCTTGCAACGATTCAGAAAGAAATCCTTGACATGAGGGGAATTAAATACACCCTCCTTAAAGGTTATGCCTACGATGACAAAGGAAACACCCTTACCAATACAAGAATAGAAGTGCTTGACGAAAATGGAACGGTTTACTCCATTGCATACACCGATGCTGCAGGAATGTATCAAGTGCCACTTTTAAACGGTGAATACAAAGTGGTGGTTAATGTTGAAGGAATGGAAACAGTTTCGGAGGTAAAAGTTGAGGCCAATGGTGAAGGATTAGCCTTTGCACCAGCTCTTGTTGCAAAATACGCCGATGAAAACAAGTTCGTATGGGGCCCATACATAAATAAAGCAGGAAAGGATTTCGTTGAGATATCCTTCAGAACCATAGTTCCATCCAGTGGGAAAGTGGTTGTAAAAGGTGTTGGCGAGTTCACCGATGGGAAAGTGGCGAAACTTCACCATGTGAAGATAACAGGGCTTGAACCCGGAACAGAATACACCTACAAAGTCGTTCTCGGAAGTGAAAAGACAAAGGGAATTGAAAGCGAGGAATACACATTCAAGACTTTCTCAAACAAAAGTAAATTTAGATTCGTTGTATACGGTGATACAAGAACATACAACACAAGGCACAAGCTTGTAGCTGATGCCATTGATAAGTACAATCCAGATTTCGTAATGCATGTTGGAGACCTTGTTATGGACGGAAGAATAATGGATGACTGGAATGGATACTTCTGGGCTATAAAGAACCTTGCTTCAGACCACCCATACTTTGTTGACCATGGTAATCATGAATACAACTCCGTTTACTTCTATAAAGCATTTGATTTCAAACCGGATCATGCATGGTATTCCTTCGATTACGGAGACGCACATTTCATAGTTCTCAATGCTGACACACTCCTTATGCAGAAGAACTTTGATTTATTCATGGAAGAAACCAAATGGCTTGAAAAGGATTTGCAGGAACACAAAGACGCTAAATTTAAATTCGTATTCTTCCACGAACCATTCAGAACGAACTGTACAGAATACGGAGAAGAACCGGAAAGTCCAACGGCGAAATACTGGGAACCAATATTTGAAAAATACGGTGTAGATGTTGTATTCAACAGTCACTTCCATCTCTATGAAAGATTTTACAAGGATGGAATCGTATATGTAACAACTGGTGGCGGTGGAGCTCCACTTTACGTCCATGTAAAAGAAAATCCACTTCCAGAGACAAAGAAGATAGTCACAGGGCTTCACCATTTTGTCGTTGTTGATGTAAATGGCGATGAGGTTAATGTGAAAGTCGTTGCTGTAGCCAAACAGACTAACAAAAAGAAAGAAGACGCTTACGAAGTCATTCAACCAGAAGTTGTAGATCAATTCTCTATCAAAAAGTAAAATTAAAAATTAAAAATTAAAAATAAAAAAGGGGAGCATAAGCTCCCCTTTTATCATTAAAGCTTACGTTTAAAACTCTACTTCCCAGAGTTTCACAAGTTCGTCCCAATGTTTCTTCCTATAATCTTCCAAAAGTTCTATGTATTCTTGCACCTTGTTTTGTTCTCTTTCCCAAAATTCTGGTTCTCTTTGCTCATCAAGCTCTTCCACAGTTTTACCTTGCTGTTCTACCCACGTGTAGTACTTAAGGTTGTGCCATCTTTCTCTCTGCCACCTTGTTCCTTCTACTATCCAGCTTGGCTCCTGATTTATGAAGATTCTCTCAAATCTGCTCTTCGCTTCCGCAGCTGTCAGTTTTCCAAACTGTTTCTCCATATTCTGAATTACCGACCAGTATCTGTCAATATTGTCAGTCGCCACAACGAAGATGTTGTCCTCTTCCGTCAAATTGTAGAACTTCGCCATCTTTATAGCACCTATGACGTTGGCAACTCCGGAAATTCCAAACTTGTCGGCGAGGTATTCAACTGTCTCTTTATCCACTATCGTGCTGAGGAATTCCTTACCCACTTCATCAACCATAACATGAAGCATGAATTTAGCATCCCAGTCACTTACCAGAACGACGGCATCCATGTTGTATACATTATGGATCCATGTAACGTGCTTATCTCCTATCCCCTGTATGTCATGGGCTCCATATCCATTGAAAGCAAGTGTTGGACACTGGAGAGGCTCAACTGCAACCACCTTTGCCTCTGGGAATTCCTGCTTTATCCTGTCTCCGCTGGCTATGGTTCCTGCAGATCCAACACCAAGAACTACTGCGGATATCCTCTGATTTCCAATCTTGTACTTTCTTACGAGTTCTATAACCGTGTTCCCTGTCACGTAGTAATGGAACCTGTAGTTACCAAATTCAGAGAACTGGTTAAGGATCTTTATCCTTTCAGGATCTTCTTTCTGGAGTTCTTTACTTTTTTCGTATATTTCCCTGACGTTTGCCTCTCCACCTGGTGTTTTCACGTATCTAGCACCATATTCCGTTATGGTGTCAAACCTTTCCTGACTCATTTCCTCAGGAAGTATAACTATAGAATCGTAGTTCATCCTCGAGCTAACCCAAGCTCCACCTATTCCGTAGTTTCCAGTGGATGGCCATATAAGGGTGTGTTTTGTTGGATCGACTTCACCTGTTACCGTTTTTTCCATGAGAACTGAATACGTTGCACCAACTTTATGACTTCCAGATGGAAAGTCCTTTGCGTAGAGAACGATTATGTTGGCCTTAACTCCAGTGAGTTCCTTCGGCATCACGAAGTAATAAGGTTCGTCGTTCTCGTTGTACCATGTGATGTTGAATAGGTTAACTGGGTGGAGATGATCCTTCTTCTTCATCTCAAACGCCTTTTTCCTTATCTTAGGATCGATCTTCCAAGGATGAAGCATCTCTTCATAAGTTGGTCCTACAATAGGTACTCTTCCTGCCACAAAAAATCCCTCCTCTGTAGATTTGGTCATTTTGGGTTTTATTATACTACTAAATAGTGATAAAATAAAAATTGGTGGTGGAATTATGAGGATTGATCCAACTTCCTTCAATCCAGTGCTTAGCTATAAATTAGATCCCGGCGAGCCGGGCCTTGCGTATTCAGCACCGGCAAGTATGAGTATCTTGCGAGTTCTAACACAAGAGGTCAGCAATTACCTTGCCTTTAAAAGAGAAGCAACGAGGCAAGGTGGGTTCATCATATCAGGTGGCATATATCTTGATCTAAGAAAAAGGGGAGGATTCTTAGCAGCGGTAGCTGGAAAAACAAAGGTTTTTATGTACATTCCGGGTGATAAGAACATTCAAGATGCGCAAAAATCCCAAAACCCCGATCAGCCTCAAAGTCAGTTGAACTCAAGGCAAGAAATTGAAAGAAAAATCCAAGAACTTCAGGAAAAGATCGCTAGAACCCAGGATCCATTAGAAAGAGAGAGACTAGAAAGAGAGCTTGCCCTTCTCGAAATGGCTTTGAACTCCTTCAAAGCTTCCCTCCAACTTCCCCAATTCCTTATAGGTGCTCTTTTGGACACTATGGTGTAGTGTATAATCTAAAATATGAGAATAATAAAGAACATAATAATTCAACTTTTTTATTTCACCGTAGGCATGATAGCTGGGGCTTTTTTGTTTTACTTTGTTATGGAGTATCAGCACAATAAATTAAATTTGGTCGAAGTACCAAAAGTTGTTGGTTTGAATTCTGAAGAAGCCGCACTTGTTGTAAAGAAAGCAAGGCTAAATCCTGAAATAGTTGGAAGCGGAAAAGTAATTGGCACATATCCAAGAACGGGAATGAAGGTTCTTGAAGGGAGAAGGGTGGAAATATATTGTTTTAACTTCAACGTTGAAAGGTTCATAAACAGGTTAGTTGGGGTTAGCAAAGATTTTGCCGAAGATGTATTGAAAGATCTAGGATTAAAATACAGCTTTTCCTATATCGCATACTCAAAAGATACTGGAAGAATCCTTTCTGTTTACACGAGAGGAGATAGTGTATATCTTCTTGTGGATAAGGGAGAAAGAAAAAGATATTTCATGATCACGGACTTCCGCGGTATGGACGTAGAAAAAGCTACAGAGCAATTTAAAAGTATGGGCATACCGTTTCAGGTGATCGGAAACGGTAAGGTTGTCGTGGATCAATCTCCGCCCCCTGGCACCGTTTCTGATAGAATGGTTTTGATAACAAAATGAACCGTAAAAATTCGGAGGCGAGAAAATGAGTGTAAGGAAAAGGTTATTTTGGGCGGTCCTATTCAACATCACGATTGTTTTAGCAGAAGTTATCGGTGGGATATTTTCAAAAAGCACGGCTCTTTTATCCGATGCTGTTCACAACACAGGAGATGTTATATCAATGCTTTTCGCACTAATTGGTTCTTACATGGCCATGAAAAGCAAAAACGAAGTATTTACCTATGGATACAAGCGGGCAGAAATTGTTTCCTCTTTGGTTAACTCCACATTTATAATCATAATGGGAGGATTTATTCTTTTCGAGGGTATTAAAAAAATAATCTATCCGCATGCCATAAATCCAAAAATTCTTTTACCCGTAGCTATCGTCGGGCTTTTGGGAAACGCATTTACACTATTAATACTTCATGAACATCATCATGAACACCTGAATGTTGAAGCTGCGTGGGTTCACATTATGGCAGATACCATATCCTCTGTTCTTGTTGTAATTTTGGGGATATTATTTTTCTTTAAAGATTATTACTTTTTAGATGGTGTTGTGTCAGTTGGTGTGGCTGGTTATATGGTAACTATGGCAATACCAATATTTAAAAAGAGTGCTCTTATACTGATGGAGGCCAATGTAGGAAACATTACTTCTTCTAAAATAAAAGAAAAGTTATCTGAAATTAATGGTGTAAAAGACGTTCACCATATCCATATTTGGAACATGGATGAAAGAGACGTCTATGTCGAACTTCATGTCAAGAAATCTGATAGCGTAAACAACGATGAACTTTTAGAGAAGGTTTATGATAAGCTAAAAGATATAGGAGTTTCCCACGCGATTGTTCAAGTTGAAGAGAAGGTTTGCACTGATGAAAGAGGTGGTGAACTGAGTGGCTGATGTCACTGCTGTTAGAGGCGAAAAGATTATCACCCTGTTTTCCAGTTTTATAATGGAACTAAACAATGTCAAATCTGGTGATCAGATATTTTCTGCCCTTGTGAAGATATTAAGAAAAACCGTAAATCCAAAATGGGTGGTAATCCTTGATGAGAAGAAAAAATTACTTCTTTCTTTCCCTGAAAACGATGATCAGGAGTATATGCGCTTTTCTGAACTTATAGATTGGGCGATACAGAACAAAAGCCATTCTTTCTACCCAGCCGGGGATGAAATAGTAGGTTTCTTGCCGATGATCCGAGCGGGCGAAGTTAGAGGAATAATACTTCTAGGCCTGAATGAAGAACCAAAAGTGGAAGAGATAGATTCTTTAAGAGTGTTTTCTTTTCTTTCATCCACCGTTGCAGAAAATGTTATGCTCCTTGAGGAAGTTATGGAGAAGAATAGATTAGTTGAGGAGACGATGAACTACCTTCACAGCATACTTGACACTTTCCCTGAAATGGTGATAGTTGTCTCTCAAGAAGGTGAAATAGTCTATATGAACAAAAGGTTTGTGGAAGAGGGAGACAACGACGAGATAAGGGAAAAAGCGCTAGGGGTAGCAAAAGAAGTTATAGAAACGGGCGTTAGAAGAGTTGGAGAGGTCGAATCTGAAGGACAGTTTTATTCAATAGTTGCAGAACCCTTGAAATATCAGTCCACAATACAAGCAGTTACAACGATAATGAATGTAACATCTACAAAAGAATTAGAAAGATTGAAGCAACTTGATAGAATGAAAACAGAATTCGTTGCGAATATTTCTCATGAGTTGAGAACGCCTCTTGCAGCAATAAAAGCCTATTCTGAAACCATTCTATATAGTTTGGAGGAAATGGATCCAGACACGCTCAAAGATTTTACAAAGACTATCTATGAAGAGAGTCAACATCTTGAAAATCTTTTAAACGAGCTCCTTGATTTCTCGAAGATAGAAAGAAAAGCTTTGAAGATGGAGCGGCAGAACGTGAACGTAGTTGAAATTATAAAAAGTGCTGTAGATTCTATGATGGAATACGCAAACTCCAACAAAGTTCAGCTTACCTTTGAAAGTAGCGATGAGGTTATAGAAGCTTACGTGGATCCGACAAGAATAAAACAAGTTGCCTTAAACTTAATAAGTAATGCAATTAAATATTCCAAGAAAGATATAGAGAATAAATATGTGAGGGTAAAATTAAAGAAAAAAGAGGATACATTCCTTCTTTCAGTTGAAGATAATGGAATAGGAATCCCCGAGGACAAACTTGACAAGATATTTGAAAAATTCTACAGAGTTGATTCCTCATTAACTTACGAAGTATCTGGAACGGGTCTGGGACTTTCAATAGTCAAAGAAATAGTAGAGCTCCATGGCGGAAAAATATGGGTAGAAAGCGAAGAAGGAAGGGGAAGTACATTCTACGTAGAGATACCTTTAGGTTTGGAGGGGAACAATGGTCAGCATAGAGAAGATGATTGATAAGTTGGAAGAGCTTCCAACACCAGACTTCGTAGTTCAAAAAATAATAACGGTTGCTTCCGACCCGAACGCTTCGGTTAAGGAGCTTGCAAATGCTATCATGATGGATGCGAGTCTTAGCTCCAAAGTTCTCAAGCTGGCCAATTCTGCATATTATGGTATACCAAGAGAGATAACTGTGCTAAACGAAGCGATAATGATCCTTGGATTTAAAACCGTTAGAAACCTTGCGATGAGTGTTTTTACCTATGGTGCCCTTTTTCAAGGCTCACAGGGAGAAGACTCGGGGATAAACAGGGAAGCTCTATGGCGGCATTTTGTGTATGTTGCCGTTGCCAGCGAAACTTTGGGAGAGATATTGGGATATCCTGTAAAGGAGGAGCTTTTTATAAATGGGTTGCTCCATGACATAGGTAAGGTGGCTCTTGATGTTATTAGTCCGAAAGTGATGAGAGCGCTTCATAAAATAACTTCTGAGAAAAAAAGAAATTTCACAGAAGCTGAAGATCTTCTAGAAGTTCCATCGCATACGTCTATAGGTGCAAAACTCGTGGAAAAATGGGGGCTTCCCGAAATGATCGTTCAGTCAGTTGCTGGCCATCATAATCCAGAGCTTTATATAGATTCTATAAACGCAGAAGTGGTAGCCATGGTTCACATAGCGGACGTTGTTATTAATACGATGTATCCTGGAGATTCTCTGTCCTATGGGAAGCCAGAGCTGAGTCATGAAGCGCTAAACATACTTTCCTTAAAACCTAGAATATTACCAAGGTTCATAGATAGATTAAAGGATAAATTGGTAAAAGTGGACGATTTCGTGAACATGTGAAAGAAGGAGGGAGATAGATGAAGAAAATATTTCTTTTTTCATTATTAATTTTATCTATCATTAGCTTTGGTGGATATGTATCCTATTTTGATACGACCTACGGTGTTGGTTTAGGGTATGGCCAGAATGGTTGGGAGATTTGGTTAGGATATCCCTATATTGGCACTTCCTTTAAACTGGGGTGGGACTTTCTTGGAATAGATTCCAGAGGAGGCGTTGACATCTATTCTGGAAAAAGGTCTTGGGGATACACAAAGCTTTATATTGATCTTAGTGTCTTCAGAATCGATGGGGGTATCAAGTTTGGATACGATGAAACAAAAGTGGCTTCTTCTGAGGTTCTTCCTACCATTGGGAATATTTCTTTAATCGTTTCAACTGAACTGAATATCTGGAAAAATTTTGGTATAAAAGCTGGTTTGATCTACCCATTCCTTATTTACAAATATATAACTGAAGTTGAAAAATCCTTCATACCCCCTCCCGTTTATACAGGTCCACTACCCTTTGATGTCCTCTTTGGAGTAGATGTTAAGGAAGCGTTCTTTAAGGTAGAATTTTTATACTTTGTAAGATACTCAACAATACTTGGGTACCCTTCCCCTCTTTTCAACATGAACAACCTTCAAATCTCTATAAAGCTTTACCAATGAAGTGAACTGCTAACGCAACGATTATTCCTATCACACCTCCAACGATAACCTGAGCCCATGTATGAGCGACATCTTTTGAAATTTTCGCCCTGAGCCTAACAAGATCTGAAGCTATAATCAGGGAAAATCCTAAAGTTACGGCAAACAAACTTGAACCAAATCCTTTGACCAATCCAACCGATGTTGTCATACCAAAGATAAGAGCAGAATGGCCGCTTGGCATCCCGCCATACTTCGAAGAGGATTTAAAATCTCTATTTAATATGGCTTTAATCGCTTGTGCTACTACAAAAGACAAAACTAAGCTCCATAGAACCTCATTCCTTAACACTGTCATTATTTACCTCCCAATACAAAAAATCCAAAAAAGTTTTTAATACAAGCTTAAAACCTCGTACTCAATCAATACATATATTCATGTTCTTAGCAGCAAAATTATATCATCATATTTTTGTTACTTCTAAAAAGGGTATGTCAAGTAAGTTGCGTCGGGTAGGATTTTATAAGGACACTACCATAAAATGTGTAAAAACGTGCGAGAAATCACCAAAAAATGAAAGCATCATGCTATATCATCATATCCTATAAAAAAGAATTCGCCAATGACCTAAATGGGATATACAAATTAGGGCAGGAGAACTTGCTAAAGAGAGAATCGAAGAATTCAAAGAGAAATATTTAAAAATCACAAGTCTAAAGTTTTCATATTTTCCATTCTCTCCTCAAAAGCCCCATAATATACACATCGTGATATTTTCCTTCTCTATATAATTCTTCTCTTAAAACTCCTTCTACTTTAAACCCTACTTTTTCATAAACTCTTATCGCCCGCTTGTTAAAGCCATATACACCCAATTTAATCTTGTTTATATTCATCTCGTCAAATATGAATCTTACCAACACTTTCATTGTGTCCGTTCCGTATCCCTTGTTCCAGTATGGTCTGCCTAAAAATATTCCCACCATTGCCACTGAATTTTTCCAATCAATATTATTAATTCCGCATCCTCCTATGTATTCTTCATCACTCAAAGTCTCTATTGCAAAAGAATAGGATTTTGTACTGAATGCATCAAGATTTTGATACCATTTTTCCTCATCTTCTTTTCTTAATGGAAAAGGAATTCCTGGAATTAGATATTTTTTCACTTCTGGATCATTTATATACCTTAACACTTTATCTATGTCCTCTCTTCTGTATGCTCTTAACCTTACAAGTTCCCCTTCCAGCATTTTCCCCCTCCTCTTATCCTTTATGTATGAAATATAAATTGAATATAAATTATACATCTTCAGACACAAAAAAGGGAGATGTTGTGTGGTAGACTTAAAACATGAAAATTGATAGAGGTGTATTAGTGTTTTTTCTACTTTTAACCATCTTGGGTTATGCCAATATAGTGAAAGTCGGCATATATGGCCAAATGTATGCTGTCCTTCTTAATGAGGAAGGAAAGGTATTTATGGGATTTGTTGATAAGGAGCATAACATCTATAGAAAAAACATAGTATTTTTTGGTAGGGCCTATGATTGTTCAATTTATAAAAAAAGAGTATTTGTAGTGGGGAGCTCATATGGAGTAGGAGTGCTTTATGTTGCCGATCTAACGGGGGTAGTCGCTATTAAAAGATATGACAAAGAGGCAAGAATACTCCAAGTTATTCCAAGCGATAAAGGGCTTTTTCTAGTGGAAGAGCGGAAGAACGGATACACTTTTATGCTAACGGATTTTTATGGACACATCATCTGGAAAAGAGATATAGCGGAAAGATCGGATTTTATAAGGGTTGAAATTGGCAAACATCTGTATGTGGTCTTTGAGAGCTCCGTCTATATCTTGGACATGAAAGCAAACATCTTATCTAAGAAAAATTACAAGGGAATTTCTGCAGCATTTTTGGAAGATAATAAGCTGTATCTCATCTTCAATAAGAAAAACTATTCGATTATTCAAGATGGTCAGGTATTTTTGGAAGATAGGGTTAAAGATTTGTGCGTTCTAGGAAATGATGTATATGTAATTGGAGAGAAAGGCGTCTGGAAAAATAAGGAACTACTGTTAAAAGGTGTCTTTAAGGGAATAAGTTGCGCAAAAGATTGTATAATAATATGGACGGATGATGATTTTTTCAGTATGTGTGGGGAGAGTGAGTGATGAAGGCTAGCAGATTCTTTTCCATAGAAGGTTTAGCAATATTCTCTTTAATCTTAACTGCACTTATAGTTACAGTTCCATTTATTTTATGGAGAATGAGTGATGTTGAAGCTAAGGCAGTTAAGGAAGACTTCGATAAGATAGTTTATGCTTTTCATTCATTCTTTTACACAGAGGATGCTTTTAAACTCAATCCTTCAGTAGTTGATTTAAAGGTTCTAAAGGAAAGATACTTCATAAAAGATGTTAACATAAAATCATATGGTGTTTATTGGATAGACAAAAACGCAAGGGATGATGGTGTTATAAAGGCTGTGATCTACTACAAAAAGAATCTTTATGCTGCTTCAGTTTATAAATTTATGAAAAATGCCGTCTGGTACGATCCAAAAAGCAGAAAAATCTCCGAATATTACGCATCGGGATATCTTCCAGCTATTTTGGTGGAGGTGGAGACTCTTTGACAAAAGAGAAGGTACTAGTTGTTCCATCCGAGGATGTTAAAAAGATGCTTGAAGGTAAGGAAGGGCTTGTTGATATTAGTGAGAAGGAAGTAATGGACCTTATTAAGAATGGAGTTTTTGTTGATAGAGAAAAGGCAGAGGTAAATGAAGGGTGGCGGCAGGTAATCCCATACGTTGTGATGATCGACGGAGAAAAAGTTCTTCTGATGAAAAGAACAAAAAAGCAGACAGAAAGCAGACTTCACAATCTGTATTCCATAGGTGTTGGAGGGCATATTAACGATGAAGATTCAAAGGATCCTATAGAAGCTTTTAAAAAGGGTATGAAAAGGGAAATAGAAGAAGAAGTTGATGTTGACATAAAAGAGATGGAGTTTTTGGGAGTTATAAATGATCTTTCTTCGCCAGTTAGCAAAGTTCATCTTGGGATTTTGTATTTAGCTGAGGTTTCATTCAGAGGAATTAGAGAAAAGGAACTTTTCGAATGGAAGCTGGTAGAAGTGGAAGAGCTTTTTGACTATGAGGAGGGCATGGAAAATTGGTCGAAAATAGCATTGAATGGGTTGAAAGACCATCTTATGCAAAATTGAATTTGATGTTGGATGTTGTTGAAAAGAGAGAAGATGGGTATCACAACATTGTTTCATTGTTCCAAGAAATTTCTCTCCACGACACGATAAAAGTAAAATTCATCAAAGAGGGTTTTGAAATTGACAGTACCAGACCTCTTCCCGACGATAACACTTTGCACAGAGCTTATAAGGTTTTCAGAGAGAAATTTAAATTGGATTTTGGACTTCATATAAAGGTAATAAAAAGGATTCCGGCAGGAGCGGGACTAGGTGGTGGCAGTTCCAACGCCGCAACCCTGCTTAAGATTTTAGGTGAGCATTTCAATGTTGATAAAGAAGATTTATTAAAAGTTGCAAAATACATTGGCAGTGACGTTACATTTTTTTTATATGGAGGCACAGCACTTGTTGAAGGTAGAGGCGAAATCATCACTCCTTTGGATGATCTTGCAAAATACGGTGTGATCCTATTTGTTCCGAAGGTTAGAGTAAGTACAAAGTTTGCGTATCAAACACTTAGAGAAGAAGACTTTGGAAAAGCTCCATGTTCTGCGCTTCAGCTTTATGAAGCATATGTGAGAAAAGATTATCAAATTATTAAAAAGTGTTCTTACAATATATTTGAAGAAATTCTTTTGAACCAATTCGTTGAGATAGATCGGACTAAAAAGCTTCTTGAAAGAGATAATGATGTAATCGTTGCAATGATGACAGGCTCTGGGAGCGGAGTTTTCGGAATAGTTGAATCTGGAAGAGGATCTTTCTCCTTTGTAGGAAAAGAGAAGGAAAAAGCGCTCCAAGTGCTGAGGTGCCTTTAAGGAAACTTTTGGGGGAACTTTCCCAACAGCTGTGTAAAAGCGGAGCCTGACATAATTAAATTTCCCCTTCAAATATTTGTTTAAGCTGCATGTAAATTAGTAAATTATCCCCCAATTTTTCATGTACTTCCCACTAACTATTCCACTTCCACAAGTGAACTTATTGGCGTTGCAAGACCTGTAACGAATGCTTTGCCAACAGTAAAAGACGGAAGCATTGAGATTATTCCCTTTGATGCGCTTTCCACAGTGTCGCTTACAGCTTTTAAATCCTGATCGTTTACAAGTCGAAATATCATAAATGTGTTTGATTGTGATATGAGATATTTTGTAACATTTGCCGGACGCTGAGTTATTGTAACAAGCCCAAGATTAAATTTTCTTCCTTCTGACGCTATTTTTGTGAGTATCCTAAAAGCTGGGTTGCTTTTTCCAGAAGTT
>JAMOOR010000100.1 GCA_027065235.1 Thermotogaceae bacterium
ACGTTATTGCTTATAGAATAAGGTACTCTGGTAGAATAAGGTACTCTGGAGCCGTGGAAAAAGAAGTCCTTTTCTCCGAAGAGATGGGAAATTACGTTTGGATGAAATCGAATAGCAATGAGCTCAAGCTTGAGAAATGGGGCTTAAGCTCTCCTAAAGAATTGATAAAAGAACTGGAAAAAGATTTTGAGAATATGGCAAAAAGTCATCCTCTTTCCTGTATAACTTATCTTGAGATGTTAAAAAAATACGGACCTAATAAAGATTTCGCTGAAAATCTGATGAGAAAAATCGCAAGAGGTGAACATTGATAAAAATTGTGAATAATTAATATCACCTGGGGCTCTTTCTGAGCCCCTTTGCTTTTGGGTCAAATCATTTAAATAGGGAATATGATTGTAGTAAATCCTAAGGACGAATTTTATGAAAGCATGCAAGAGCTGGACAGAAGTGGCATAACAGCGGTGCTTGACATGATAAGGCAGATAATAGTCAGCTCAAGGAGACTTGGAGAAGAAGAGCTTGAAGAGATAGAAGAGATGGTGAAAGAAAAAGAGGTTGGAGGTATGTTATCAAGACTTTTAGGATCAACGCTTGAGGAGGGAAAATTAAAAGACGCCTCGAGGAGAAAAGAAACGACATATTAGAAATCCTCGAAGCTCGCTTTGGCGATGTTCCAGGGGATATAGGGGATATAAAGGAAGCTGTTGAGAAGATAAACGATCTTAAAAAGCTTTCTCTGATTGTAAGAAAAAGCGCCACTGTGAAAGATTTTGATGAGCTCAGGGAGTTTTTAAAGTAAAACCGCACCGAAGCTTTCTCAGTCTTAATCTTTGTTTATACAAAGCATAGCATTTATGATATATTAAACATATCAAAGCATTGGGGGTGATTTTGTGCAAGGGAGAAGAAAGCTTACAGTGGTGTTGATAGTATTTTCGCTGGTATTGCTGATTTCCTCATGTAATGACATCTTAAACGAACCTCCTGTTGTGAAAAACCCACATCCTGCAAACAATGCTACAGGTGTTCCAATAAACATCACACTCACATGGGATGCAGAAGATGAAGAGGGAGATGATTTAATCTATGATGTTTACTTTGGAAAAAGTTCCGATCCACCACTTGTCAAAAACTGGATAAGGGAAAAGAAATACAACCCCGGAACGCTTGAGTATGGTACTACATACTATTGGAGGGTAGCTGCACAGGATGGGCAAAATAGAACAAAGGGCCCCGTATGGAAGTTTACTACGATGTCTGTTCCAGATCGTCCTCCAGGAATAATTTGGGAAAAAACTCTTGGCGGAAGTGGCTATGAGGAAGCAGGTAACATTCAGCAAACGAGTGATGGGGGGTACATCGTTGTAGGCGGGACATACTCAAACGATGGGGATGTTGGTGGAAGTCGCGGATATCATGAAGGAGGGGACGTTTGGATAGTAAAGCTTGACAAAGATGGAAAAATAGAGTGGCAAAAAGCTCTTGGCGGAAGTGAGTATGATGTAGCACACAGCGTTCAGCAAACAAGCGATGGGGGTTACATTGTTGCAGGCGAGACATACTCAAGCGATGGGGATGTTAGCGGATATCATGAAGGAGGAGACGCATGGATAGTAAAGCTTGACAAAGATGGAAATATACAGTGGCAAAAAGCTCTTGGCGGAAGTGATTGGGATGTAGCATACAGCGTTCAGCAAACAAGCGATGGGGGGTACATTGTTGCAGGCTGGACAGCGTCAAACGATGGAGACGTTAGCGGTAGTGGATATCATGGAGAAAGAGATATTTGGATAATAAAGCTTGACAGTAGTGGAAATATACAGTGGCAAAAAGCTCTTGGCGGAAGTGATGATGATTGGGCAAATGGCATCCAGCAAACAAGCGATGGGGGGTACATTGTTGCAGGCGGGACATACTCAAACGATGGGGATGTTAGCGGTAGTGGATATCATGGAAAAGGAGACTCCTGGATAGTAAAACTTGACAGTAGTGGAAATATACAGTGGCAAAAAGCTCTTGGCGGAAGCGATGATGATTGGGCAAATAGCATCCAGCAAACAAGCGATGAGGGTTACATCGTTGCAGGTTGGACAGCGTCAAACGATGGAGATGTTAGCGGATGGCATGAGGGATATGATAGCCATGATTATCCATATTCGGATTGTTGGGTAGTAAAGCTTGACAAAGATGGAAACATAGAGTGGAAAAAAGCTCTTGGTGGAAGTGGTGGGGATGGAGCATACAGCATTCAGCAAACAAGCGATGGAGGTTACATCGTTGCAGGCTGGACAGCGTCAAACGATGGAGATGTTAGCGGATGGCATGAGGGACATAATGAATATAATATTGCATATTCAGACTATTGGGTGGTAAAGCTTGACAGTAGTGGAAACATAGAATGGCAAAAAGCTCTTGGTGGAAGTGGCTGGGATGAAGCATACAGCATTCAGCAAACAAGTGATGGGGGTTACATTGTTGCAGGCTGGACAGAATCAAACGACGGGGATGTTAGTGGAAATCATGGAGAAGGAGATGTTTGGATAGTAAAGCTTGGCTGGTGAATAATGCCGCCTTTCTGGCGGCTTTTTTGTTTTTTAAGCTCAGAGAATCGTTATTTTTCTAAAGCGTTCACTTCAAAAACCTTGCCAGCAGATCAAGTGGCATTGTCGCTATAGGGTAAGTTATGCGAAACCTTCCCGCCATATGAATACGGCACCACAAGGTAAGGTACATACCAGCAAAGAACATAAGTGATAAAATAGTCTATGCGAAAGAATTTGAAAGATATCAAAATATGAATACCTTGTGGTGGAGCTATCACAACTTGATAAAAAGTGGCTGCTTAAAGTAAAGACCATCTTATCAAAATTGCTTTATGTGGTAAAAGCA